>JANLSP010000192.1:0-5190 GCA_031362485.1 Novosphingobium sp. | reverse complement strand
CGGCGAAAACGGGCCTTCGACCTGTCCCTCGCGATAGTGCAGGATCATCGGGCATTGTTCGGCTTCGTGCATGTCGTGCGTGCTGACCAGCACAGTGCAGCCTACCGCGGCCAATGCGGTGATCCAGCGCCACATTTCTCGCCGGGTGCGGGCATCGAGCCCGGCAGTGGGCTCATCAAGCAGCAGCAACGCGGGCCTATGGATGACGCAGGCGGCAAACTGGACCCGGCGCGCCCAGCCGCCGGACAGCTCGGAAATGCGCGACTCCAGCACGTCGGCCAGCCCGTATTGCGCAACAACCGCAGCCGCCGCGCCGGGATCGCCGCCGCATGTCACTTCGGCGCGGAAACGCAGGTTTTCCGCCACGGTAAGTTCGGGATAGAGCGCGAGCGACTGGGTCATGTAGCCTATCTGGCCACGCCTTGCCCGCTGCGGCCGCATGACATCACAGCCCAGCACCTTGCCGCTGCCCGCCGAGGGCCGAAGCAGGCCTGCCAGCATGCGCAAGCTGGTTGTCTTGCCGCCGCCGTTCGCGCCGACCAGCCCGACTATCGCGCCCGGTTCAATACACAGCGTGACACCGCTGACCGCGACACGCGCGCCAAAGCTGCGCGAAAGGCCTTGGACATCGATCACCGGTTCAACCATGGACATAGCCGAAGCCGCCATAAAGATACTTGCTCGCTTCGGCCCCCAGCGCGAGCACGCGGGCGCCCGGTGCCAGCCCTGCGCGGCGCAGCTCTGCCAAGGCCAGCCAGATCGCTGCCGAGCCGGTGTTGCCGATTCTGTCAGCGTTGACGAAAATGCGCTCAGCAGGCAGGCCGAGATGGCTCGCCGCCTGTTTGCGCACGCGGCCACTCACCTGATGCGGAACGATGAAGTCCGCTTGTTCGGCCATCCAGCCGAGCGACCCGGCCGCCGCGATGTCTGCATCGAATAACAGCGGGCCCGATTGCAGGATTCCGGCGAAGTCGTGGTCGAACTCCTGCCGCCCGGGCAACTGCTGAATGCCGGGCACTCTGCCCAGACCGATCGAGCCGAACCACATCGCCTTCACAGTGGCGCTGCCAGCGCCATCGGGCCCAAGCACCACCGCGCCCGCGCCATCGCCCATTTGCATGAGGTTGACGATCTGTCCTCGGTCCTGCGCCAGGTGGTGAGGATTGAAAAACAGCGAGCCAGTCTCCGAGCCGACAATGACTATGGGCCGCGCACCGGGCGCGTTCAACAGGCCGGTTGCAATCATCAGTGCGTTGGCAAAGCCGGTGCAGGCCTGGCGCAGTTCGACGTGCGGTCCGCAGTAGCCCAGTCGGTCGGCGGCATGGGCAATGTTGCTGGGCAGCGGTTGCTCAGGCGTGGTTGTATGGCCAATCAGATACCCGATGTCTCCGATGGCAAGCTCCGCATCCGCCAGCGCGGCCTCGACTGCGCGTGCCGCCAGATCGGCGTTGCCCTGACCCTCTCGCGCAGACTCGACTGGTTGGAGAAAGGCCCGGCAGACATGGCGTGTTTCGATCGCCATCCGCTTGGCCACGGCTCTGGCCTCCTGGCGGCAATCAACTGGAAAACGGGTGTGGATGAGGTCGATCAGGTCTTCGCTTGATATGGCCTCGCCCGGGAATGCCGATCCTGCGCCAAGCACCGAGAGGCTCGCCCGCGAGGTCCAGGGGGTAGCGGTGGAACCGGAGCCTTTCACTGCGGAAACAGCCCATTGGGCACAGCGCGGACTTGCGCAACCAGCCGGTCGGGGTCGACATTTATCCGTGCGAAAGCGGATTCCGCCAGAGCAAGCAGATCCGCAAGGCCGCTGCGTGCCTCAGCCGCGGCGCCAAGTGCCTTGCGGCGCCCCATCGCCGCAATGGCGATCGAACGGGAAATGGCGACATGCCGCGCCTCGTCGCGCCGGATATGACTGAGAACCCCGCAAACCTCCGGGTCATGGGCCACGGCAGATGCGGAAGCCAGGACCTGCGACAGCACCGTGCAAACCGCAGCATCAATCCCGGCGATGCGGGCCAGATGGTCCAGTATACTGCCGTGTGAAAGCGCAAGATGAAACTTGCGGCTCGCATGGCGCAGAGCCGGGATCGGGGCCAGTCGTGGCAGCGCATCACACAGACCACTCAGCAGTGCATCATGCCTGCGTTCGTCTTCGGCGATGGCCCGCAGCGCCGCGCGCGCCTCCGGCTCAAGGCTGCTGGTCCGCGCAAGCCGGTCGAAACTGGTGATGGCAGCCTCCTCGCCGCAACCGAGCAGCGGCAGAAGTCCAGCAAGCGCTTGGGCCGACTCTGCATCGAGTGAAGGTGTGCAAGATTGCGGCTGCAAGCGATCAACAACGTTGAAGCAGTGACCCGGCCGCATTGCCGCAGCGAAACTTTGCGGTCTGGAGCTCAAGACTTCTGCACCCTGAATGCGGAAAACAGGGCGTCGCCCAGCCAGCGCGCAAGCCAGGTTCCCAGCAAATCCGGCTGCACATAGGCGGCGATCTGGCCCAGCGTTGCGCCACTTGCAATGCGGGACAGCGCGAGGTGTTCATCCGTATCGATAACCCTGAAATGCGGCTCCAGCCCCCGGCGCCAGATGATGAGGGAGGCCCCGTCGATCGCTTCGGGGGTAAATTCCCCGTCGTTGTCACCAGCCATCGCCAGCCACAGCGCCGCGCAATTGGTGGCAATCGGCCGGGCGGCGAACCGTGCTGCCATGCTGAAACCCAGATGGTCCCAGTCATCCGCTGCCAACCCTGCAGAGGCCAAGGTGGCAGGATCAAGCTCAGCGAGATCCGGCGCGGCAAAGGCGCGTTGCATGTGCCATTCGATCCAGGCCAGTTCTGCAACTTCGGGATCGCCGGCAAACAGCTCCTGCAACAGCCGGGGAAAACAATCGCCGAAGTCATCGAGGGTCCAGCTGCAGGGCGGATTGGTCAGGATATAGTGGCAGGCGGCAGTGCTGAAGGCTTCCTCGCCGGCCCAGCGCCGGGTGCGTTCAAAGCTGGTTTCAAGCGCGCCAAGCAGCCGGCCCCGATAGGCATCGCGATAAATTTCCATGCCGGGAGATGAAGGCGCGATGCCATCATCCTCGGCGACGATTTCGTCGCGAAATGCGGATTGAAGCGCGAGCAGGCTCATGCCGCCAGGCACCACTTTGTCGCCCGTTCGCGCGCAATGGCAAGTTCAGCCACAAGCTCGCCCAGCGGGGGCACCGCATCGTCACGCTCAATCATCGTTGCACAATGGCCGAAGCAGCGCGTTGCGGCTTCGTACTGGTCCCAGACCTCCTGGCAAACCGGTGCGTCGTGGGTATCGATGAGCATGCCGCGAGGCCCCGAACTGTGCCCGGCGAGGTGAATCTGGCGCACCCGGTCCGCCGGAATACTCGACAGGAATTCCGCGGGATCAAAGCGATGGTTGACGCTGCTGACCCAGACATTGTTGACGTCCAGCAGCAGATAGCAGCCAGTGGCGGCTGCAAGAGCGGCGAGAAACTGCCATTCGCTCATCGTGCTCTGAGCGAATGTTACATAACTCGACGGGTTCTCGATTAATATCGGTCGTTCGAGCACTTGCTGCGCATGGGCGATGTTGGCGGCGCAGACATCCAGAGCTTCCTGCGTGTATGGGAGGGGCATCAGGTCATGTGTGTTATGGCCGCCGACCCGCGTCCAGCACAGGTGATCGGACACCCACAGCGGATCGACCCGATGCGCCAATGTCCTGAGTTCGGCGAGATAGGCCGGATCGAGCCCCTCCGGCGAACCGAGCGACATTGATACCCCGTGCATGGCAAGCGGATGGCGCTCGCGCAGTGCATCAAGCGTGCGAAGCGGCTGTCCGCCGCACGCCATGAAATTCTCCGAGATGATTTCGAGAAAATCAACCGGCTGGCTTTGCTCGATGAAGTCGCGGTGATGCTCCTTGCGCAGACCAAGGCCAAAGCCGGAAAAAGCTGCGATCGACTCGCTCAACTCGCGGTTTCCCTATGTTATGCGATCGCTGGCCCGGCCCGCGCGGGGGTTTGCGCGGGCCAGGCCAACTTTCTCGGCCAGGTTACTGGCCGATATCGCCGATCATACCGCCACGGCTCAGGCACTGGCTTGCAACCATTGTCTTAAATCCATGGCCCCGGCAGCTATTCATGCCCTTGCATTCCTGCTGGGTGGTCTTGCAATCGGATGAGCCCTTGCAGCTGTTTACGCCGTAACAGTGTACGGAGTCGCGCGCGCCGACAGCAGGACCAGTGCTGCCAGCGGGCGGCGTGGCGGCATGGGCAAGCGAAGCCAGGGCAAACATGCCTGCCGTGGCAGCGAGGCTGGTAGTGTTCTTCAGTATGGACATGAATTTCTCTCCGCCGATGGGGTGTGCCGTTATGGCATGGACTGGTTCGCTGCTTCATCGGGAGGGGTTACAACCCATGACGAAAAGATTTCTGACTGGGCAGTAACCAGTCGGCGGATTGCAGCGAATTGGCAGATGTCGGACGCCGTGGTGGCGAACGCATTGAAGTGGGAGTATGTCATGTCACCCGTGCAAGCTTCGTCCGCCCTGGCTGTCATCGCGCTCGCCGCAGTGTCTACCGCCGCTCTCGCCGCCAATACCCCCGCGCCCAAGCCGGCGATGGAAAAGTGCTATGGCGTGGCCAAGGCTGGCAAGAACGACTGCGCCGCCGGACCGGGCACAAGCTGCGCCGGCACTTCCACCCGCGACTATCAGGGCAATGCCTGGAAGCTGGTCCGGGCCGGAACCTGCCTGACAATCCGCACGCCGCGCGGCAATGGCACGCTGGCGCCGCAGCCGTGATCAGCACTTCGCTTCTCGTGAGGCGCTATGACGCATTGGCTGCTTGGTTGGCAGGACTCCTGCCCGAGAACTTGTTGCTCCTCTTCGTGCGCATCGTGCTGGGCAGCGTGTTCTGGCGCTCGGGCCGGACCAAGATCGAAGAGGGCAGCTGGTTCACGCTGAACGAGACAACGCTCGAACTGTTTCGCAGCGAATATGCCGGCGTGCCGCTGCCGCCCGAACTGGCAGCTCCGCTTGCCACTGCAGCTGAACACGTTCTGCCGGCATTGTTGCTGGCTGGTCTGTTCACGCGATTTTCAGCGCTCGGCCTGATTGGCATGACCCTGGTCATCCAGATATTCGTCTATCCGGAGGCCTGGTGGCCGGTCCATTCGCTGTGGATGGCTCTTGCCCTCAT
>JANLSP010000171.1:0-2192 GCA_031362485.1 Novosphingobium sp. | reverse complement strand
GCTGCACCGCCGCCGCGCTCTCTCCGCATTGGCGGATCAGTTCGTCAGTGGCGACCGGCGCGGTGGTTAGCAGTGCAGCTAAATCTGCGGGATCCTTTGGCAGCTCGCCCGCAAACTCCAGGGCTAAGTCATCCTCTAAGGTTGCCCATTCGCTGCCTTCCTCGCGGAACCGGGAGCGCGGCGTTCCTTCAAAATTGATGAGAAGCTCGATGACATCGTCCGCCGACTGCACCAGAACTGCGCCGTCGCGAATAAGCTGGTTGCAGCCGTGGCTGCGCGGATCGAGCGGCGAGCCGGGAATAGCCATGACCTCCCGTCCCGCCTCGCCCGCCAGCCGCGCGGTGATCAGTGAGCCGGATTTGGGCGCTGCCTCGACTACCAGAGTGCCGACCGCGAGCCCAGCAATGATGCGGTTGCGCGCGGGGAAATGGCGCGCGATGGGCTCGGTGCCGGGGGCAAATTCGGTGAGCAGCAGGCCTTGGTTGGCAACCTCTTCCTGCAGTTCGGCATGGTCGGGGGGATAGGCAATGTCGATGCCGCTGGCGATCACGCCAATCGTGCCGCCGCCCGAACTGCCCGCCGCCAGCGCTCCCCGATGCGCCGCGCCGTCGATCCCGCGCGCGAGGCCCGAGACGACCGCGAAGCCCGCCTCGGCCAGGCCAGCGGCAAATGTGCGCGTCAGCTTGACCGCCGCCGCCGATGCATTGCGCGCGCCGACAATCGCGACCCCTGGGCGCGCGGCAATCGCCGCATCGCCGCGCACGATCAAAATCGGCGGCGCGCCGGCGGTTTCGCGGAGCAAGGCGGGATAGTCGGGCGAATCGTGGAACAGGTAGCGCGCGCCGGCTTTGCGCACCCGGGCAGCCTCTTCCTCGATCCGCGCTTCGGGTGCCGGGCGATAGCTGGCTCCGCCCCGGCCTGCGAGATCGGGCAAGGCATCCAGAGCCGCCGCGCCGCTGCCGAAGCGGCGCAGCAACTGGGCATAGCTGACCGGGCCGACATTGGGCGAGCGAAGCAGCCGGATGCGGGCGAAGGCTTCGGCTTGCGAAATCTCGCTCACGCCTTGGAGCCGCCTATTCTGGGCTCGGTCCCGGCGCGCAGCCGGGCGATGTTGGCGCGGTGGAGCAAGGTTACCAGCAATGCGAGCGCGGCAAGCACCGGCACGAGTTCGCTGCGCCCGGTGGCAAACGCCGCTAGCGGCGCGCTGACTGCCGCGCTGATCCCCGCGAGCGACGAAAAGCGCGTTGCGCCAAGCACGCCCAGCCACACGGCGGCATAGACCGCGCCGATAGGCCAGGCGAGACCAAGCGCCACTCCCATCATCGTCGCGACGCCCTTGCCGCCCTTGAACTTGAGCCAGACCGGAAAACAATGCCCCAGGAAGGCGCCCATGGCGGCCATGACCGCCCAATCCGGAAACCAGCGCCAGGCCAGCCACACCGCAAGAAAGCCTTTGCCCAGGTCAAGCAACAAAGTCGCCGCCGCCAGCCCCTTGCGCCCGGTGCGCAGCACATTGGTCGCGCCGATGTTGCCCGAGCCGATGCTGCGCAAATCTCCCGCCCCGGTCAGCCGGGTAAGGATCAGCCCGAAAGGGATCGAACCCAGGAGGTAACCGAGGGCGAGTGCATAAAAGGCATCCATAACCCCTCCATATCCGCTCGGGCTGAGCTTGTCGAAGCCCTGTTCTTGCTTTTGCGCCACGGCCGCAAGTAAGGACGATCCTTCGACAAGCTCAGGACGAACGGATTTGACCGCACTGCCGCCACCAGAATCCCCCATTTTGCTGTTCGATTCGGGCGTCGGCGGGCTTTCGGTGCTTGCCTCGCTGCGCAAACTGCTGCCCGATGCCCCCGTCATCTATGCTGCTGACAACGCCGGCTTGCCCTATGGCAGCAAGAGCGAGGCAGAGATCGCCGCGCGGGTTTGCGGCCTGCTTGGCCGCATGGCCGAGCGCTTTCATCCGCGACTGATCTGTATCGCCTGCAACACTGCCTCGACGATCGCGCTGGCGATGGTCCGCGATGTGCTGGCGGTGCCGGTGGTCGGAACAGTCCCGGCGATCAAGCCCGCTGCGGCGATGACTCGCACCGGTGTGATTGGTCTACTGGGCACCGAGGCGACCATCCGGCAGGGCTATGTCGACCGTCTCGAGACCGAATTTGCTGCCGACAAGACCCTGCTGCGTTTCGCCG
>JANLSP010000155.1:0-1543 GCA_031362485.1 Novosphingobium sp. | reverse complement strand
AGCATGGGGTGGGGGTGCTGCCGGCGGATGTGAACTGCTCGGGCTGGGATTCGACTTTGGAGAGCGAGGGGGGCGTGGTCGCCCTCCGCCTCGGCCTGCGCCAGATCGATGGCCTGCCCGAATACGCCGCCGCGCGCCTTGTTGCTGCGCGAGAGGCCGGGCCATTCACCGATGTCGCCAGCCTTCAGGACCGCGCCGGGCTTTCCCCCGCAGTCATCGAACGCCTCGCCGCTGCCGATGCCTTCACATCGCTCGGCCTGTCGCGGCGGCAGTCGCTGTGGGATGCGCGCAGCCTGATCGCCGCGCCGGACCTGCCGCTGTTCGCCCATGCCCATGCCCGCGATCAGGGCGTGGAGGCAAAGCTGACCCGTCTGCCGGTCATGCCGCTCAGCGAGGAAGTTGTCGCCGATTACCAGACCCAGCGGCTCAGCCTCAAGGCCCATCCGCTGGCCTTTCTGCGGGCGAGCCTGGGCGAGCGCGGCTTCGTGCGCTGCGGCGATCTGTCACGCACGAAAGAGCGCGCCATGGTGCAGGTGGCGGGCGTGGTGCTGATCCGCCAGCGCCCGGGCAGCGCCAAGGGCGTGGTGTTTATCACCCTGGAGGACGAGACCGGAGTGGCCAACATCGTCGTCTGGCCCGACCTGAAGGAGCGCTTTCGCAAGGAAGTCATGGGCGCGCGGCTGCTCGAAGTGCGCGGGCGGGTGGAGCGCGATGACAGCGTGATCCATGTCATCGCCGCGAATCTTCGCGATGCCAGCGCCGATCTGGCGCTGCTCTCGGACGATGTACTGAGCCCGCCGCTGGCCCGTGCCGACGAGGTTGTCCGTCCGGTGCAGGGCAGTTGGCCCAATAACGGGACAAAAGGCGGGGGGCATCCGAGGAACGTGCGGGTTATCCCGAAGTCGCGCGATTTTCATTGAGTTACTTCCCCTCTCCCCGCCGGGGAGAGGTAGCGGAGCTTGCTGGCTTGTCAGCTAGCGAAGCTGGGAGAGGGGTGTGTGGGCTCTCGGGCGCGGAACCCCTCTCCAACTCCGGCTAAGCGGCAAGCCGCTAAGCCATCGTATCCTCTCCCCGGCGGGGCGAGGAGGAAGTGGTGAAAACTCGCGCGCGCCGCATGGAAGCCCGCCACTCCCCCTGCTAGGGGCCTGCCATGGTCACCGACGTCACCGAACCCGATCCCTTCGACGCGATTGTCGATGCGCCTTTCGATAGCGCACTGTCCGAGCGCTATCTGGTCTATGCGCTCTCCACCATAACCGCGCGCTCGCTGCCCGATCTGCGCGACGGGCTCAAGCCGGTGCACCGCCGCCTGCTCTGGGCGATGCGGCAGCTCAAGCTCGATCCGGGCAGCCCCTACAAGAAATCGGCCCGCGTCGTCGGCGATGTCATCGGTAAGTATCATCCGCATGGCGATCAGTCGGTCTATGACGCCATGGTCCGCCTCGCGCAGGACTTTTCGCTGCGCTATCCGCTGGTCCAGGGGCAGGGCAATTTCGGCAATATCGACGGCGATAATGCCGCCGCCTACCGTTACACCGAAGCC
>JANLSP010000150.1:0-4376 GCA_031362485.1 Novosphingobium sp. | reverse complement strand
CCCGATTGATGATCCCGCCGCCGCCGCCGCGCCCGAAGATCAGCGCATAAGGGCCCTTGAGCACCTCAACCCGCTCGATGTTGTAGAGACCTCGATAGTACTGCACGTCGTCGCGCACACCATCGAGGAAGAAATCCGCCGAAGTATTCTGTCCGCGCAGAGTGATCTGGTCGCGGTTACCCTCGCCCTGCCCGACGGTGGTTCCGGGAATGTAACGCAGCACGTCGGCGAGGCTGCGGCTCGCCTGATCATCGAGCCGGGCGCGGGTGACCACCTGGATGCTTTGCGGCACGTCGAGCAGCGGTGTGTCGGTCTTGGTCGCGGTCACCGACTGGTCGGCGTTGTAGCCTTCGGCATTGCCGATGACGATAATGGCAGGGGCATCGCCGGCTGCGGCCTCTTCGGCCCATGCGGGGGCGGCAAGCGCCAGACAGGCTGCAGTGCTCAGGTAGGCTATGGTGAAGCGTGGCATCGAATTCCCTTAATGCGAATGATTTGCAATAACGATTGTGCTGCTAATGCGAATCTGTCGCATTGACAAGGATCAAATTTGCCCATCGTGCCATGCCCGGCTAAAAGCGGCTCAAGGCAACATTCGCGCAGGAGAGACAGCGGCATGAAGGCGACCATCTGGCACAACCCGGCATGCGGAACTTCGCGCAAGACTCTCGCAATTCTCGAGGAAACCCCGGGCGCATCAGTCACGGTAATTGAATACCTTAAGCATCCACCCAGTGCGCAAAAGCTGGCCCAGCTCTATGCCGATGCGGGCATCACCCCGCAGCAAGGCCTGCGCCTGCGCGGCACCGATGCCGATGAGCGCGGCCTGCCCCATGCGGATGCGGCCACTGTGCTGTCCGCCATGGCAGCCGATTCACGCCTGCTTGAGCGACCCTTGGTGGAAACGGAAAAAGGCGTAAGATTGTGCCGGCCGCAAGACGTCGTTCACGAAATCCTATGACCGACTTGGAAGCGTTCAGCTTGCATCGCGCCGCAAAATTTGCAAACGCGCACACTCCACCTTTCCAATAGCAGCGATCCAGGGCCTTTCCCCCGCATGACAAGCTCCCAGCTCGCCCGAGAGGCGCTGCCGCAGAAACTGAAGCGCCGCATCAAACATGCGCTTGGCCCATGGGGCGTGTTCTTTGAAGGATTTCTGCGCCATCCGGTGATGGTTGGCTCGATCATTCCCTCTTCGCGATTTACCATTGATCGCATGCTTGCGCCCGTTCAGTGGGACGAGTGCAGGCTTTTCGTCGAATATGGACCCGGCGTAGGCACGTTTTGCCGTCCGGTACTTGATCGGCTGCGCCGCGATGGCGCGCTGATCGTCATCGATACCAACCCGCTATTTATCGATTATCTGCGGGCAACAATCCGAGACAGCCGCTTCACCGCTGTCCTGGGATCGGCCACCGATGTCGAAGACATTGTCACCGCCCATGGTCATGATCATGCCGATTATGTGCTTTCAGGCCTGCCCTTCTCCACTCTGCCTGATGGCGTGGGGCCAGCGATCGCCGCGGCAACCCACCGTGTGCTGCGGCCGGGCGGGGCCTTTCTCGTCTATCAGTTCACGGCCCGCGCACGCAACTTCATGGCCAAGCATTTTTCCAAGATCGACAACGCTTTCGAATGGCGCAACATTTTGCCCAGCTATCTGTTCTGGGGCTGGAAAACCGCGACTAACGCGGATTGAGTGCTGACCGGGAAGACAGGTGATTGGTGGCTGAATTCACGCTTCCCGGTTTTGATCTCGAAGGCTTTGTCGCGGCGACGCTCGCCGAGGATCTGGGGCAAGGCCTGCCGGGCGGCGGACGCGACGTCACATCCGAAAGCGTAATCCCCGCCGAGGCACGTTTTGCCGGGGTAATGGACAGCCGTGATGCCATCGTGGTTGCCGGCCTGCCGATCGCGGCTGCCTTTTTCCGCAAGCTCGACCCTGCAATGACAATTGAGATTCTCGCCCGCGAGGGCCAATCGGTGCCCGCTGGCAGCGATCTGATGCGGCTGTCCGGCAATGCCCGCGCCATGCTGACCGCAGAGCGCAGCGCGCTCAACACCGTGCAGCATCTTTCCGGCGTTGCGACAATGACCCGGCACTATGTCGAAGCGATGGGCGGCAAGGGCGTGTTGCTCGATACCCGCAAGACCATCCCCGGACTTCGCCACCTCGAGAAATACGCGACACGGCAGGGCGGCGCCCAGAACCACCGCATGGGGCTGTGGGATGCGGCAATGATCAAGGACAACCACGTGCTCGTCGCAGGCGGCGTGGGCGAAGCGGTGAGGCGCGCCAAGGCAGCCGGAGTGCAGAGTATCATCTGTGAGGTCGATGCCGTAGCCCAGATCGAGCCAGCACTTTCAGCGGGTGCAAGCCACATCCTGCTCGACAATATGACGCTTGACGCGCTGCGCGCCTCGGTCGCGCTGATTGCCGGCCGCGTGCCTTGCGAGGCCTCGGGCGGGGTGCGGCTGGACACTATCGGTGCGATTGCGGCGACTGGCGTAACTTATGTTTCAGTCGGACGGCTCACGCAGAGTGCGCCAGCGGCAGACATCGGGCTCGACTTCACGCCGCTATGAAACGGATGGCTTTGACGCTTGGGACGCTGGCGATTCCGACGGCGGCGCATGCCCAGGCCTACCAGTGCACCCTGCCCCAGCGCCTCGATCCGCCGCGCGAAGTGCGACAGGATGGGCCCAGCCGCCGGGTTCCGGTCTCAAGCTATACGCTGGCAGTCAGCTGGTCGCCCGAATATTGCCACAACGACAAGACCTCGATGCAGTGCTCGGGCCGCAATGGGCGATTCGGTTTTGTTCTCCACGGGTTGTGGCCCGAAGCACGCAATGGGCCTGCGCCGCAATGGTGCAGCCTCACACCGCGCCCTTCGCCAAGCCTGATCCGGCAAAACCTTTGCATGACCCCCGTCCCCTGGCTGCTCGCGCATGAATGGGCCAAGCACGGTAGCTGCATGGTGCGGACTCCCGAGGCCTATTTTCGTACCAGCAGTATCCTGTGGCGTTCGCTGAGCTGGCCGGACGCTGATCGGCTGTCGCGTCAGGACGGCCTCACCGTCGGGGACTTGCGCCAGGCAATCATCGCCAGCAATCCCGACTGGCGCGGCCGGCAGATCGGGGTGGAGCTGAATCGCAACGGCTGGCTGAAGGAACTGCGGCTCTGCTATGATCTCCGTTTCATGCCCGCCGACTGCGACCGACGCCGCTTCGGCCCGCCCGACTCGGCGCCGCTGAAGATCTGGCGCGGTCTCTGACCGGAACGAAAGAAACCAATGCCGCATAGCCCGCAAGATTTCATCGGAGCCTGGAACCTCGTTGACTGGCGAATCGAATATGCCGATGGCGGCGTCACCCGGCCCTTCGGCGACGCGGCGCATGGCTACATCGTCTACACCGCGGATGGTATCATGTCGGCGAGCATCGCGCGCAGCGAACGCGCGGGGCTCGGGCTTGCCAATGCGCGCAGCGCCAGCGCTGAACAAAAGGCGGGGGCCTTTGACAGCTATTTCCATTACGCTGGCCCTTGGCGGATCGAGGGCGATGACGTGGTCCATGCCGTGACTATGTCGCTCAACCCCGACATGACTGGCACCGACCAGCGCCGCCTGGCCGTGTTCGACAAGGCAGGCGGCCTTGAGCTTTCAGCCCGCGAGGCGCTCAAGGATGGAGCGAGCCGCCGCCATGTCCTGCAATGGCAAAGAGGCTGATCAGGTTCGCCGTTCGGCAAAAAACTGCCTGAGCACATCTGCCGCCTCGGCATCGCCGATCCCGGAATAGACTTCTGGCCGGTGCAGGCACTGTGCTTGTTCGAACACGCGGGCTCCATGCTCCACCGCGCCGCCTTTGGCGTCGCTGGCGCCGTAATAGAGCTTGCCGATCCGCGCATGGACAATGGCGCCGGCACACATCGCGCAGGGCTCCAGCGTCACCCACAGCTCGCATCCGTCCAGCCGCTCGTTGCCCAGAGACTTTGCGGCCGCGCGAATCGCCAGCACTTCGGCATGGGCAGTGGGATCATGCAGCGCGCGCGGTATATTGTGTGCAGCGGCGATAACTGCGCCGTCCTTGATCACAATCGCGCCGATCGGGACTTCGCCAGCGTCCGCAGCCAGCCGCGCCTGCTCAAGCGCCAATACCATCGGTTGGGGAAGCGGCCATTTGGTCATCATCGCCGGGAGTGGCCTGCGGACCTTGACCTTTCAAGGGTGAATCGCTAGTGGCGCGCCTTCCCCGGAAACGGGACCTGCAATTTCTAAGCGAGTAAGCCCATGTCCCGCATCTGCGAACTGACCGGAAAAGGCCGCCAGACCGGCAACAACGTCAGCCACGCCAACAACAAGACCAAGCGCGTGTTC
>JANLSP010000129.1:0-4351 GCA_031362485.1 Novosphingobium sp. | reverse complement strand
AATATGTTCACCGCATCGGCCGCACCGCGCGCGCCGGAGCGGACGGCACTTCGATCAGCTTTGTCGCGCCGGATGAAAAGCCTTACCTCAAGGACATCGAGAAGCTGACCGGCATCAAGCTGATGCCGCAGTCGCTGCCCGAGGATTTCCAGAAGGAAGCCGCACGGCTGCCAGCGCCCGCGCGCAAGCCTGCCGAGCTGGAGCAGGATGCACGCCGCGACGAGCGTGACCGCCGGGGCCGCTTTGGCGGCGCTGGTGGACGTGGAGGCGGTCAGGGCCGCCCGAACAACAACCGCAGCAATGGCGGCCAGTCCCGCGACGGCCAGAGCCGCGACCAGCACGCGCGCAACGAACATGTCCGCAAGGAATGGGCCCCGCGCGAGGGCGGTCCGGTGCACAACCCGCTGAAGCACGAAGAACGCATTTCGGCGCCCCGCAGCGAAGGCGATCGCCGTCCTGCGCGGCCTGAAGGCGAACGTCGCCCCGCGCCGCATGGAGACCGCCGTCCGGCACCGCCGCATGGCGATCGCCGCCCTGCGCGGCCTGAGGGCGATCGCCGTCCGGCTCGGCCCGAGGGTGATCGCGGTGCTCCCCGCCACAATGGCCGCCGTGATGATCGCGGCAATGCGCCGAGGGTAGCCCGGCCTTCGCGCTAGGCTAAACCAGACCTAACCGCGAAAGCTCGCCCGCCAGATCGGCGGGCAGCATTTCGCCTTCCGCGCCGCCGGCCGAAAGGTCGAGCGGCGCGTCGTCGTTTTCGAGGTAGCGCCAGCCCTGGTGCGCGCGCTTGGGCCGGGGGTGGACCTGAACCAGTCCGGTGCAAATGACGATATGGGTTTTGCCAGCCTCGGCTTCGGCAAAGCGCAAGATTGGCGAGCGCGCGACCAGCTGGTGCTTGAGTATCCAGAACAGCGAGCCCCCAAGGCCATCGGGCGCGGCAATTTCGGCATGTCGCTTGGGTAGATACCGCGTAGTGAGGAAGGCCTCATTGCCGCGCGTCGCGAACCACCCCATCAGATCGTCAAGCGAGGTTGCGCCGAAGGCAACCTTGGTCATATGCAGCGCCATCAGACCAGTCCGCTGGCGACGGCAAGGCTCAGAAACACGAAGAAGCCCATCGAATCGGTGACCATGGTTACGAAAACTGACGAGGCGACGGCCGGATCCTGATCAAGGCGGTCAAGCAGCACCGGCACCAGCAATCCGGCAATGCCAGCGGTCAGAATATTGATTACAACAGCCGTGGCAATCACGGCGCCGAGAAGCGGGCTGGCAAAGACTAGCCAGGTGGCCCCGCCGATCAGCGCGGCAATGGTCACGCCGTTGAGCACAGCGACTCTCATTTCGCGGACGAGAATCCGCCAGGTGTTGGTGCGGGTCAGTTGATTGGTGGCGAGCGCGCGAACCGTGACCGCCATGGTCTGCGTGCCGGCGTTACCGCCGATCGAGGCGACCATCGGCATCAACGTGGCAAGCGCGACAAGCTTCTCGATCGCGCCACCGAAGCTGGAAATGATCAGGACACTGAACAGTGCAGTGACAAGGTTCGCCACCAGCCAGCGCACCCGGCTGACATAGGTTTCCCGGATCGGCTCGTTGATGTCGCCATCGCCCGCACCCGAGAGCAGCAGCGCATCTTCACCTGCTTCTTCCTGGATGATGTGGACAATATCATCGACGGTGATCTGGCCGACCAGTCGCCCGTCATCATCCACCACGGCGGCAGAAATCAGCGCGTATTTCTGGAAGCGCAGCGCAACTTCTTCCTGGTCCATCGTCACCGGGATCAGCGACTGGTCGCGCTTCATCACATCGCTCAGCACAACATGGCGGGGCGAGCGAAGTATCCAGGATAGCGCGCAGGTTCCCACCGGCTTGTGCGCCGGATCGACGATGAACACTTCCCAGAACTCGGTGGCGAGATCGGAATGCTCGCGCAGGTAATCGATCAGGTCACCGACCGTACGATTTTCAGGGAAGGCCACAAAATCGCGGCTCATCAGCCGCCCGGCGGACTCCTCGGGAAATGCCAGGGCGCTCTCGATTGCCGCGCGGTCCTCCGGCTCCATTTCGGCGAGGACCGCCTGCTGATCGTCCTCGTCGAGATCCTCGAGCATGGCGACAGCGTCGTCGGTCTCGAGCTGTTCAGCGATATCGGCGACTGTGCCGGCAGGAAGATCCTCGACGAACAGTTCGCGCACATAGTCATTGAGTTCGGCAATGACTTCCACGCCCATCAGATCGCCGATGGCGCGTGCCAGCGCGCGGCGCTCGTCGCGGTCGATCAGTTCAAACAGATCGGCGATGTCGGCGGGATGGAGCGGCTCGACCAGCGCATAGACAGCGTTGCGGTCATCGCGGTCGAGCGCATCCTCGACCTTGCGGACAAATTCGCGGCGTAAGCGGTTGTCTTCGTCGAAGGCTTCGCTTTTTGAGGGCGCGCTGACAGACTGCGGGGCATCGGCCTCGAGCAACGCCGCTTCGCGATCCTGAATTTCGAGGCGTTCATCCGAATTCATGCGCGACGGTCTAGGCCGCGAAGCGTCAAAAGCAACCGGCCATTCCATCCCCGCGTGACTTTGTCGCAATCGTCCCTATATCGGCCCGCAAATCTCAGGAGATAGCCCATGTCAGACACACTAACACTCACTCTTGCCACCGGCGATGTCGTCATCAAGCTGCGCCCGGACCTCGCCCCCGGCCATGTCGCGCATATCAGCGAACTGGTGGGCGAGGGCTTCTATGACGGCCTGACTTTCCACCGCGTGATCCCCGGCTTCATGGCGCAGGGCGGTTGCCCGAATGGGACTGGCATGGGCGGATCGCCAAAGCCTGACCTCAAGGCCGAATTCAACGCAGAGCCGCATGTGCGCGGCGTGTGCTCGATGGCGCGTTCAAGCAATCCGAATTCGGCCAACAGCCAGTTCTTCATTTGCTTCGATGATGCCGGCTTCCTTGACCGTCAGTACACAGTCTGGGGCGTGGTCGAGAGCGGCATGGAACATGTCGACGCGCTGCCCAAGGGCGAGCCGCCGCGCGAGCCGGGCAAGATCATCAAGGCAGTGGTGAGCTGAGCAAAGAATCGAAGCCAAATTCTGCAAAAAGCCAGTCCCCTCTCCCCATCGGGGAGAGGTAGCGCAGATTGCTGCTTCAGCAGCTAGCGCAGCTGGGAGAGGGGGCTCGACGCCGAGGGGGCAGAAACCCCTCTCCAACTCCGGCTAGGCAGCAAGCTGCCAAGCCTGCGTATCCTCTCCCCGGCGGGGAGAGGAAGGTTTTTGCATTCTGCCCTAGGGCCAGTTGAGCGACAGCTCATCCACCACCGGGCGCAACCTGCTCAACGCGGAGTTGGTCGATTGCACCGGCACATCACCCATCAGCGCCTCGGGCGTGGTGGTGACATTGGCGGGCAGTGAAAAGCGAATGCCCAACCGGCAGCCGCCGGGCTGCTGCGACAGCACGCCGCCCTTCAGGTCAGTGACATAGCCGCCATAGTCCCACTCGAAGCCCGACAGCGTGAAGCCGCGCCCGTTGGCTGCGGTGATCTGGGCCACGCTGTTGCTCAGCGCCATGTTGCCAAATGTCCAGACCGAGCGATTGCCGCGAATGCGGATGAACGCTACTCTTGGCCGGGCATCATCGGAGAAACCAATCTCGACCCGGCGCTGGGGATCGCGCGGATAGAGCACTACGCCGCGAAAAGTCTCACCTTCTGCGCCAGGCAGGGTCTCGCGCCGGGCCTGTGCGCCATACCGCTGCAGGATCGTCGCGGCGGTGTCATTGCGCGAGATCGGCGAAGTGCAGGTCGCGGCGAAGTTGCGGCGCGACAGCGGCGAGGCAGCGGGAGCAGGAGGGGAAAGTGCCAGCGCGGCGAGCAGGCCTGCCGAAGCCGCAAGTACTGTCATAATCACCAATCTCCTCTGTTTATAGCCCCGCTTTCAGCAACCAATCATGAAATATCCGCACCGGCCGACTGGCGAGATCGCGCGGCCGGCATATGAACCAGTAGCTGTAGGGGCTCTCCACCTCGACATCGAACAACCGCGCTAGGCGCGGATCGCGGGCGCGCTCGAAGTGATCGGCATGCATGATGGCAATGCCCAGGCCCTGTGCGGCTGCCTCAAGCACCAGCTGGCCCGAATCGAAGTGGTCGATCGCCGCCGGTTGCAGCTTTTCCAGCCCCATTGCCGCTTTCCATGCCTCGAAGCTGTCGGGCAGGTTGTCGTGGATCAGGAAGGTCTGCTTTGCCAGTTTGGCTACGTCCGGCACTGCGCCGATTTCCGCCGCAAGCTTGCTTGAGGTGAATGAAAAGACGCGGTTGTGGTCAAGTCGGACCGAATGGAACGAGGGTTCT
>JANLSP010000095.1:0-1916 GCA_031362485.1 Novosphingobium sp. | reverse complement strand
GTTACACGCAGCGGCTTGCTCGCTTGCACCGCGCTCGCATCCGTTGCGATGCTGCCTGGCCAGGCGCTGGCACAGGATGCCGAAGAGAACGTCGGCCTCGAGGAAATCATCGGCAACAACGCCGAAGCTGACCTGACCGCGAATGGTGAAAGCCGGAGTGGAGATGCCGCCAGCCGAAGGCCTGACGATGACGCCAGGGGCAACAGCCGAGAGATCACCGACCGTGGTGATGCGGTTTGCCCGCAAGGTTTCTTCGGAGACCGCGGTTACCGCGATCGGCACGTCCTGCACGCTCTGTTCGCGCTTCTGGGCGGTGACGATGATTTCCTCGAGGCCGACGTTCTCTTCGGCATCCTGTGCCAGCGCCTGGCCAGGCAGCATCGCAACGGATGCGAGCGCGGTGCAAGCGAGCAAGCCGCTGCGTGTAACCGATTGGTATTTCATGCTGTTCCTCCCAAAAAACCTATTAGCGGCCAAACCTCGACCGACGAAAACTGCAGACTATGTTCAAGGAGGCAAAATTGCCCGTGACTGGCCTGTCGCTTGAGCGCGCTCTCACCGAATCACCGATTCCTCCCATAGGTCTTGAAAGGACGTCATAAAGTGCCTGATGCGATGCGCAATGCACCCCAATTGATTCAATTGTGACAGATGCAAAACTGCAACAGTCTCGTTTGTCCCCTGTGAGGCATTCTGAACGCCATTTTTCGATTGACGCGCCTCGCTTCCTGCGGCTGTGACAAGGGAGAGGGCTCGAATGCCGGAACGAGAGGAGTTTTACCCATGTCACTGCTTCCCCGCCGCAAGGTTCTGATCTCCGGCGCCGCCGGCGGCATGGGCAAGGCCTGCGCGCGCCTGATGGGCGCGTCGGATGATCTGGTCCTCACCGATGTTTCCGCCGAGCGGCTGGGGGCGTTCGCCGATGAGCTGCGCACCGATGGCTATAACGTGACCGACCGCGCTGGAGACATGGGCGATGCGGGGCTGATCGCGGCGCTGGTGGGGGATGTGGCAGCAGGTGGCAAACCGTTTGCGGTGGTTCACACTGCCGGTCTCTCGCCCTCGCTGGCGGACTGGAAAGCGATCATGGAGGTCAATCTCGTCGCGACCGAGAAGTTGCTCAATGCGCTCGAACCGGCGCTGATTCCGGGCTCAGTGGCGGTGCTGATCGCCTCTTCGGCGGGGCACATGTTCCCGGCCATGCCCGATATTGAAGCAGTGCTGGCCAAGCCGCTGGAGCCGGGCTTCATGGCGGCCATGGAAGGCATCATCACGCACATGGGCGGTGCCAATTCGCCTGGCGGCATGGGCGGCATCTCCTATTCGCTGAGCAAAGTGGCGGTGCACCGGCTGTGCGAGCTGCGTGCGCAGAGCTGGGGGCCGAAGGGCGTGCGGATCGTCAGCATTTCGCCGGGCATGATCGCCACGCCAATGGGCAAGAGCGAAATTGCCAACACCACCGGCGCGCAGGCGCTGCTCGATGTGACGCCGGTGGGGCGCGTCGGCACCGCGATGGACATCGCGCTCGCCGCGCAGTTTTTGTGCAGCGATGCCGCCAGCTTCATTTCGGGCACCGACCTGCTGGTCGATGGCGGCGGCACTGCGGGGATGAAGTTCGCTTTGGGCCGTTAGGTTATCGCTGCGGCGATTTCCTTCGCGCGTTCTCGTAGGACGTCCTTGCGAACCTTGCCGGAGGGCACGCGCGGCAGGTCGTCGACCAGCACCAGATGTTCGGGGAACTTCTGCCGGGCGAGGCCAGCCTTGTCGAGAAATGCGACCATTTCGGGCAGAGTTATAGTCTGTCCGGCGCGAGGGATGATGAAGGCGCAGCCCATTTCGCCGGTCTTCTTGCTCGGCATGGCAACGATTGCCACGTCGGCCACTGCCGGGTGGCCGAACAACACGTCCTCGACTTC
>JANLSP010000091.1:0-2758 GCA_031362485.1 Novosphingobium sp. | reverse complement strand
CGCGAACTGCGGCGCGACGAGAGTTTTGCGGAAAAGCAGCGGCAATACTGCATCGACGCTGATTTCATGGCAGCGTTCGACCGGCGCACCACGCCGCGCGCGGGCAAGCGGCCTGTCGCAAGCGAGGTTTGGCTGGATTACATCTTGAGTTCCGGGGCCAACTGGCGGGGGCCGATCCGCGATTTCCGGCTGGTGATCGACAAGGGCAAGCCCGATAACCTGGTCAGCTTCTGCATGGACGGGGTGCGCAAGATTTCGCCGACTCAGTTTGAGGTGCGCAAGACCAATTTCGAACCGCGCCGCGATCTCCCGGTGCTAATCGTGGAGTTCTTTGAGACGGATTAGAGCCGTTCAGCGTGGGCGGTCCCCCGCGAGCGTGATCCGTTGCATCGCGCGGCGATGGCCATGATAGTCGTTGATCGGGTTATGCTGCGCAGCGCGATTGTCCCAGAAGGCGAGACTGTGCTTGCGCCAGCGGAAGCGGCAGGTAAATTCGGGCTTCACCTGATGCTGGAACAGAAATTCCAGAATCGGCGCGCTTTCGTCTTCAGTCATGCCCTTGAAATGACTGGTGTGCGCCACGTTGACGAATAGGGAGCGCCTTCCAGTTTCGGGATGGGTACGCACGGCGGGGTGTTCGGCGGTGTAATTGGGGTTCTGCACTGCATCTGTACTCCGCACCATGTCTTCGCGGGTCTTCGAAACATCGGCCTTGGCCGAAGTGCTCACGCCGATCTGGCCGTCGAGGAATCGCTGCATGCCTTCTGACAGGCGTTCATAGGCGAGATACTGGTTGGCAAAAAGCGTGTCGCCGCCGAACGGGGGGACTTCCTGCGCGTACAGCATGGAGCCCATCGGGGGCTCTTCCAGATAGGTGGTGTCGGAATGCCAGATGCCGCCGAAGTTGCTGGTTTCGTGCGCCTGCTTGACGATCTCGATAATGTGGGGGAAGCCCTCGATGCCCGTCACCAGCGGATAGAAGCTTGGCGTGCCGAAGGCCCTGGCAAAGGCCATGAAGTTTTCGCTGCTCATCGGCTGATCGTGGAAGAAGATCACCAGATGATTGAGCAGCGCCTGCCGCATCGCTGCCACGTCTTCGCTGGCGAGCGGCCGGGTGAGGTCGATCCCACCGATTTCGGCCCCCAGCGCCCCGGCGATCGGTGTGACTGTGATTTTGCTCATTGCTCTGCTTATAATTCCGACAGCACTGTTGTAAATCAATTGACTAGGCTGCCGCCGCGCGAAATGACATCATCAAATGCGGGAGAGGCAGACCAGATGCCACAATTCATCGGCCGACATACGATTTTCCATGGCTTCGGACGGGGTGAGGGCGAGAGTCCACCGGGCATCGCGCCCTACACCTGGTGGGGTTCTGATCGTTTCCACCTGCCGGAAGGCACCAAAGAGATCAATGTGCGCCTGCAGGCCGAGGATGGGGCGCACAGTTCGGGAATTCTCTATGCACGCGGCGGCGAGCAGACTGTGGTGGTATTCAACCACCCGCGCGCTGATTTTTCGAGCCACTATCTCACGCCCTTCCTTGTCAAGGCAGGCTATGCGGTTTTCGGCGGGCAGACGCGCTATCTGGGTAACGACGTCAACTGTGAGCACGAGTGCCTGTGCGCGGATCTCGCCGCGCAAATCCGCTATCTGCGCAGCCAGGGCCTCGGACATGTCGTGCTGTGCGGCAACAGTGGCGGCGGGCCACTCTCGACTTTCTATATGGCTCAGGCGAACACGCCGCCGCCCGCAAGGTTGACCCATACGGCGGCGGGCAATCCTTATGACCTGAACGAACTCGATCTGCCGCAAGCCGATGGTCTGATAAATCTGGCTGGTGCACTGAGCGAAGGCGCGCTGGGGCTGGCAAATCTCGATCCTTCGGTGACCGACGAGGCCGATCCGCTGTCCTGCGATCCTGAGCTCGACATGTTCAATCCGGACAACGGCTATCGCAGGCCGCCCGAAGTCTCGAAATATTCTGGAGAGTTTCTCGCCCGCTACCGCGCCGCGCAAGCCGAACGATGCCTCCGCATTGATGCTCGCGCTTTTGCGGAAGTCGAGCGCAAGCGGACTTATCGTGCGCAAATGGCCGAGCCGGGATTTGGCGCGCTGCCGCTTGCCGAACAGAACCGCATCACCCGGCTAGCAGTCGCGAGCGAAACTCTGGTGGTCTACCGGACCATGGCCGATCCGGCGCTGACGGACCTGACGATCCATCCCAACAAACGCGGGATCATTGGCCTGATGCAGCCCGATCCGCAAACCGCCAACTGGTCGATACCCGGCTTCGTGCAGATGATGACGGCTGAAGGCTGGCTGTCCACCTGGTCGGGGCTCTCGACCCAGGTCGACATGCACAGGGACGCGCGAAAGGTGACCCAGCCGGTGCTTTCGATCACGCTTGATGCCGATGTCACCATCCTGCCCTTCGTCGGCGAGGGGCTGTATGAAAACGCCGCGAGCGCCGATAGGACCTATGTCGAGATTGCCGGCGATCACTTCGCTTTCCGCGAGGAAGATCCGCGCGACGGCGGAATCCCGGACGTCGCGGCGGCAATCGTCAATTGGCTGAAGCCCCGGTTTGCGGCGGCAGGGGAGTGACCACAATGGCTCTGGATGGCGCAAGAATTCTGGTGGTGGGGGGCGGCTCGGGGATCGGACTTGCTGTGGCGCGCGCGGCGAAGCGCGAGGGCGCCGTGGTGACCATTGCCTCGACCAGCGCGGAACGGCTCGCGGCGGCGGCGCAGCAGCT
>JANLSP010000008.1:0-3928 GCA_031362485.1 Novosphingobium sp. | reverse complement strand
CGCCACCCAGGCGCCGGCGGGGCAGGTCATAAGCCATTCCGGATGAAGTTGCGTTAAGCCACCCCGCGGCGCCCAATCAGCCGAGGTTCGGTTCAGCGTCCGGTGCCAACACCTCGCGCCGCGACAGCTCCCAGTCCTTGTTGTCTTTGCCATGGAAATAGCGCGATCTGAGGCACTTGATTTCCTCGATGGCGATTAGGCGTTCAAGGTCTTTCGCGATGTCGTTCATGGTCTTACTCCCCCCAATCCGGCCTGCACATGGCTTGGCACGTGTCAGCGCAATCCGGCACATTGGATTTGATAACCTTTACATTGCCAAGCTGCCCTGCCTGTTAGACAAGCCGGACATGCTCGCCTCGCCAACAGTCAGACAAATCATGCGCATCCTAGCGGCATTTGCGATCTGCTTGCGGGCTTTTACTTTATGCGATCCCGCTATGGCGGGGACAGAGCAGGGCGTTGAGGCAAGCCACTGTGAACGAATGGGGCAGATGCCAAAAGCGCCGGAGCAGACCCAAGCCCATCAACATGCTTGCGCTGTGGCGTGTCCGGCTTTGGCCATGCTGTCAGCAGAACACGCTGTGGAAATTGTCGTGATTGTAACACAGCATGGCAGTACACTGCACAAGGGCTTGCATTCTTTGACGAATCCTCCGGCAACGCCTCCACCGCGAGATTACTGAAACGCACTTTTTTCAGAAATTCAATTGGAGTAAATCGAATGATCAAGAAGCTCGTTATCAGCGCAATCGCGCTGACGATCTCTACGTCCGCATTCGCTGCAGTGCCTTCGGCGCCGACCCCGGCCCCGGAGTGCGCCTGCTGCAAACAGGGCGCAGACGGCAAGATGGCTTGCTGTGAAAAGCACGAAGCAGCTGGCCAGACAGGCGCTGACCATCATGGTCATGCCATGTAATAGGTGAGTTGGATGCGCGGGGGTGGCATGTTCCACCCTCGCGCATTTCAGAGCGCTCCGCCGTTCACCGGGCCCAGCATCGGCCCACCCTCAACCGTGATCCGCTCGAGATACCGATCACAGGTCTGATCCGGCACGCCGTAGTGCTGCACCAGACGGTTGTCCCAGATGGCGATGGCGCCTTCCTCCCAGGTCCAGCGCATCTGGTATTCGGGGCGCACGAACTCGGCGGCAAGGCGTTTGATCAGCGCGTCGCCTTCGGACTCGTCCATGCCTTCGATCGAGAGCGACCAAGTGGTGTTGCAGTAAAGCGCCCTTGCGCCGGTCACCGGGTGGACGACGACCAGCGGCTGAAACACCGGCGGATACCTGGCGTTGAGTTCGTCCCATTTTTCCGCAGAGCCGAAGTGGGCGTAGTCCTTGGGCATTCGCTCGGCTAGGCTGGAGCGGAAGCGCAGGGGGGCAATCAGCGCCTTGTCGTCGCCTGACAGCCCGGCATAGGCCGCAGTGGCGCTGGAATAGCAGGTGTCGCCGCCGAACTGGCATGGCTCGATTGCGCGCAGAACCGAGACTGCGGGGGGCGAGGCCATGTAGCAGCCGTCGCTGTGCCAGGTTGATGCCGTGCCCTCGCGCGATCCGGCCTGCGCGCGAACGGGGGTGATGTGAGGGCGCTCCGGGTCGGGGCCGTCGAGGATCGGATTGCCGAAGACTTCGGCGAGTGCGAGATGCTCGGCAAAGCCGATATGCGCCTGGCCGGTAAGAAAGATGACGCCGTGGTCATAGAGCGCGGCGCGCAGGCCTTCGGCAAGCGCCTGAGTGATTGGCTGGGCCAGATCAATGCCCGAAAGGCGCGCGCCGATGGCGGGCTGGATGCGGCTCACCGCAAGGCCACCGGGGAGCACATAGTCACGGGATTGCTGCATTCACTGCGGCTCGTTGAAATCGAAGGATACCGCGCCGATCACGGCTGGCAAAGGCGTATCGCCCACCGCGCCGGGCAGCACGGCAGTGCCGCTGTCGATGCCGATTCCGAACAGCTCGGTGCCGCCGAAGGCCTGCAGGGTCGTGGCGGGAATTGTGCCCTTGGCAAGCGTGCGTCCGCCAGAGGTGATCGTCACTTTCGCATCGCCAGGGGCTTCGCCGGCGCCTTTAGGCCGGGCAAAGCGCAATTCGAGGTCGGTTGCCCCGACGGGCAGCGCCTTGGTGGCGGCAATCGAGACGTTTTCGCCCTCCAGCGTATTGAGCGTGAACACCGGCTTGTTGCCCTGGATGTAGAGCGCGATGCCGCCAAGTTTGCCGCCAGAGGCGAAGACCGGTCCGGTCACCGTGCCTTCGGGCAGGACGATGCTCGCGCGCATTGTGAAGCTCATGGCCGTCACTGGCGGACCGACCATGCCCATGATGTTGCTTACCCGGCCGGGATAGCGCCACACCCCGCCGCGCCGGACGAATTCGGCACGGGCCTTGCGGGCGCCTTCCGCGATACCTTCGCCGATGTTGCCGATCGGCAAGACGTTGTAAAGATAGGCCTGGCTCGCGAACATTCGCTCCATCGCCGCGACCCGCTCGGGCTCGCGTGCGGCAAGGTTATAATTCTGGCCGGGATCGATGCTGAGATTGTAGAGCTCCCAGGGCGCAACAATCGGTCGCATGGTGGTCATTTCCCAGGGGGTCAGGCGGTGGCTGGTGACCAGCGCCCAGCCGTCTGCCCATAGCCCCTTGTTGCCATACATCTCAACATACTGCGGCCCCTTGCGGCTGGGCGCGTCGGGCTGGGCGAAAGAGTAGGAGAAGCTGGTGCCCTCCATCGCGCTTTGCGGCACGCCATGCACCGTGGCGGCGAGCGGCACACCCGCAGCCTCTAGAATGGTGGGCGTGACATCGCTGACGTGGATGAACTGGCTGCGCAGTTCGCCCCTTGCGGCAATGCGGTTTGGCCAGGCGACGATCAGCGGCACCCGGGTGCCGCCTTCGTGGACCGTATGCTTGAAATAGCGAAACGGTGTGTTTCCGGCGACTGCCCAGCCCATGGAGTAATGCGGATAGGTTTCAGGGCCGCCCCAGCGGCTTTCGAAACGCAGGTTTTCCTCCAGCGTGGCCTGTCGGCCGCGGCCGAGCAAAGCTTCGGTAAACATGCCGTTCTCGCCGCCTTCGGCACTGGCGCCGTTGTCGGAAGTGACGATGATGATCGTGTTGTCGAGCTCTCCGCTCGCCTTCAGCGCATCGAGAATGCGACCGAACTGGCTGTCTGCGTAAGACAGCGCTCCGGCGAACACCTCCATTTGCCGCGCGTAAAGCCGCTTCTGCTCGACCGAGAGGCTGTCCCATGCGGGCACGGAATCGGGCCGTTTGGCGAGTTCGGCGGCGGCAGGGACGACGCCTTGCCGCTTCTGTTGCCACAGCACGGTCTGGCGCACCTTGTCCCAGCCAGAATCAAACTTGCTGCGATAGCGCTGGATCCAGTCGTCAGGGGCGTGGTGGGGGGCATGGGCGGTGCTGGTGGCAAGGTAGAGCAGTAGTGGCCGCTGTTCGGGTGCAGCATAGCGCGACTGGATAGCGGCAATGGCTTCGTCGGCAAGATCGCGGTTGAGGTGATAGCCGGGCGCGGGAGGCCGCTGCACCGGGGTCTGGTCGCGCACCAGCAGCGGGTGCCAGTTGTCGGTGTCGGCGGCGAGGAAGCCATAGAAGCGTTCGAAGCCTTGCCCGGCCGGCCACTGGTTGAACGGCCCGGCGGGAGTGGCGTCCTCATTGGACAAGTGATCCCATTTTCCCAGCGCCACTGTCGCATAACCTGCAGCCTTGAGATTGTCGGCGAGGCTCCCCGCCGAGGCTGGAATGTGTGCATTGTAACCGGGATAGGGCCGCGCAGTCGCGGCGTGATTGCCCATGCCGATCGAGTGCGGCATCCGGCCTGAAAGAAACGAAGCGCGGGCTGCCGAGCAGACCGGGGCGGTATGGTAGTTCGAATAGCGCAGGCCCATTTGCGCCACCCGGTCGATATTGGGCGTCTCG
>JANLSP010000025.1:0-11223 GCA_031362485.1 Novosphingobium sp. | reverse complement strand
CTCTCCCCATTCCTTGGGAGGGGCACGATGACAACCACTACCTACACCGACGACACGCCCGATCCGCGCACGTTCAGCCCGCGCACCTGGCTGTCCGACAACGACGACCGGGCCTGGGCCGAGAAGCTCTACCTTTGGTATATCCCGGTGTTCTTCATCATCAGCGCGATCAGCTCGCGCACGGGGTTCAGCATCGCCGGCAACTGGCAGAACCTGCTGGGCGGATTCCTCGTCTGGCTGCCGTTCTGCGTGCTGGTTCCGCTATATCTGCGCCGCAACAATCCGCTGCCCGTCTGGCGGCAGTGGTGGTTCAAGTTCCAGCTCTATCTCGCCGTCGTGATCTTCTTCTTGACCTATTTCGGCACCGAGTATTTCTTCGACACGTTGGGGATGCGCTACAAATACGACAACGTCAGCTGGTATTTCGATTCCGTGCTGCTCGGCTCCGATCAGGCGACCGCACTAGCCGAGCACAAGCGCGTGCCGCTGGGCATGTATCCGATTTCGGTCGGTTTTTTCACGGTCTATCACATTGGCGCGATTGTCCTGATCCGGCGGCTTTACCGCATTGGCGTAAGCATGGGACTGACTGCCGGGCGGATCGCCTTCGGATTGGGACTTGTTGTCGCCGCGCTCTTCTGGGCCTGGCTCGAGACCATGCTGTTCGTAAGCCAGCCAAAGGGCAGCTACGCCTGGTATGAGGATCTCGAGCGCCAGCTTGGCATCGGCACCCTGTTCTATGCGATGGGCTTCCTGTTCACTTTCGCAAACGTCTATTGGCTGGATGAAAGTGCCAACCAGCGGCCATGGAGCCTTGGCCGCATAGCCACTGAGGCGACCGCGATGTGCCTGCTGGTGCTGCTGGCAGGCGACTTATGGTCGCTGTTCCTCGGCGTTCCATTCGGTTAGGATCAAGCGAACCAGGGGAGAAGAGACATGGCCAAGGGTGTGCGCGTTCCGGAAAAGGCATTCGGCATTGCCATGTGGGTGGTCTCGGTCATCCTCGCAGCGTTCATCGTCGGGCTCGGCAATCTCGTCATTGGCGATCTGCCGCAGGTCGAAAGTTCGATCACGCAGGAACAGTTCGCCGACAGGGCGACGACCGACAAGATCGCGGGAGAATTGCGGAGCATCCGCGAGCGGCGCGGCAGCATCGACGACAAGCTCGAAGTCGCCCGGCTCCAGCTTGAACAGGCGCAGAAGGCCTCTACCACCGGCACCGAGACTTTCCAGGCCTGGATTCAGACCCGCACCGCAACGACCAACCCGCAACAGGACCCCGAGGTCCTCGCCCGCACCCGAGAACTCGAACAGCTCAAGGGCAATGAGCGTGCGGTGCAATCTGCCATCGACGCGCTGGAGAGCGAGGCCCTTCCGCTGAACCAGCGCGAGAGCGAACTGAACGAGCAGCAGAACCGCCTCCAGGCCGATGCCTATCCCGCCTATGAACAGGCAATGTTCTGGCAGGAACTGCGCATTTTCGGCCTGCGCCTGCTGATCACCTTGCCGATGCTGCTGCTCGCCGGATGGATGGTGGCGAAGAAGCGCAAAAGCGATCACTGGCCGCTGCTGCGCGGCTTTGTGCTGGCGGCGGTGTTCGTGTTCTTTGTCGAACTGGTGCCCTACCTGCCCAGCTACGGCGGCTATATTCGCTATGCCGTCGGCATCGGCCTGACACTGGTCGCCGGGCACTATCTGATCAAGAACATGCGTGCCTACCTGGCCCGGCGGCAGGAGACCGAACAACAGGCCGAGGTTGAGCGGCGCAAGCTGGTCAGTCATGATGAGGCGTTCAAGAAAATGGCCGCCAAGGTCTGCCCCGGCTGCGACCGGCCGATTGCAGCGATGGAAGGCAGCGAGAGCAATTTTTGCGTCCACTGCGGCATGACCCTGTTCAACCGCTGCACTTCTTGCGACACCCGCAAGATGGCCTTCTTCCGATTCTGCATGGCCTGCGGAACCTCGGCGCCGGAGACGGCGAGGGCTTAGAAGCCGGGTATTGGTTGTGCGCAACGCGCAGAGGAGAAGGTTGCCATGATAGTGCACGATGTCAGTTGGGATATCGACGCAACCCGCGAAGAGATCTGGTTGACATTCCACCCGGAACGGAAATTCGATCCACGCGAGACCAGCCTGTTCAATCCGCGTGTGATCGAACACGGGACTGTGCGGATCGAGATCATCAACGAGGGTGACGAGAACGGGCTGGGGCTGGTCAGGCGGGCATATTTTCAGGTGCCATGGTATGTCGGCGGCAAGGCGCGGAGCTGGGAAATGATCACCGAGTGCCGCCCGCCAGAGTTCCACCGATACGATGCGGTGGGTCTGCCGCCGCGGTCCAGCGCAGTGGGCTGGTTCCGCCTTGAGGATATCGGCGGCGGCCGCACCCGGTTTCATTTCCATGAAGAATACCGGATGGAAAACCGCTGGCTTGCCTGGCTGCTCGAGCGCCCGGTCCATCGTTTCATCTCAAAGGACAACGACAAGCACGTCCTTGGCATGATTGAGAACGGGTTGCGTGCGCAGCGCGAAGTGCGAGCAGCGACCGAATAGCCGGCGGCGCAATCGGCTGATTTTTCGCCCCCGCCCTTGAAACCCTTCCCTGCGATGGACATAGGGAGGGCATGACCAGAAAGAAAGAAGTGCCCGCCTGGGCCGCCAAGGCTGCTGTCGCTGGGATTGCCGTAGGCTCTGCCGCGCTGGCCGCCGCATTGCTCTATGCCGGGCGCCGCAAGCAACCAGGCGGCAAGCCGCCGCCCGCCCTCAACGCCTCCAATCCCGAAGAGACCGACTGATGGAGCCGATCAAGCAAGTTATCGGCCGTGCGATTCCGTTTGGCCGCAAGAACGTCGATACTGACGTTGTCATCCCTGCTCAGTGGCTCAAGACCATCACCCGCGAAGGGCTCGGCAAAGGCGCCTTCGAGGCCGTCCGCCAGGAGCCGGGCAACGTGTTCGACGATCCCGAATATGCCGGGGCCCCAATTCTGATCGCGGGGGACAATTTCGGCTGCGGATCGAGCCGCGAACATGCCGCATGGGCCTTGCTCGATATGGGCGTGACCTGCGTCATTGCGCCCAGTTTCTCCGACATTTTTTCAAGCAATGCCTTCAAGAACGGCATTCTCAGCGTAGTTTTGCCGCAGTCGGCTGTCGACCGGCTGATGGAAGTGGCGAAAACCGATCCGATCGAGATCAATCTGGAAACCCAGACTGTAACCACGCGCTTTCAGGATCGCTTCGCATTCGATATCGACCCCTTCCGCAAACATTGCCTGCTTAACGGCCTCGACGAAGTGGGCCTGACCATGGCGCAGGATGCCGAAATCTCCGCCCACGAGGCGCAGGCTCGCGAAACCTTGCCATTTCTGGCGCGCGCATGAAAACTCTGCGCAGCCATGCGGCGGGTGGGCCAGACACACTCAGCCTCGACGAGGTTGCCGATCCGCAGCCCGGCCCGGGCGAAGTGGTGGTTGCGATCCGGGCCTGCGGGATCAACTTCCTCGATACCCTGATCATTCGCGATCTTTATCAAATGAAGCCGCCTCGCCCGTTCGCGCCCGGTGTCGAAGTTGCCGGAACGATTGCCGCGCTTGGCGAAGGCGTGACGCGCTGGTCGGTGGGTGACCGGGTGATAGCCCTGCCGGCGTTTGGCGGTTTTGCCGAGGCAATTGCAGTGCCGGAATCGCGCCTCTTCGCGCTGCCTGAAGCTATCTCCTTCGCTCGCGGCGCAGCGCTGCCAATTGCCTATGGCACAGCGATCTATGCCTTGCGTGACCGGGCGGAAATGCGTGAGGGAGAGGTGCTGCTGGTGCTGGGCGCGAGCGGCGGAACCGGGCTTGCAGCAGTTGAATTGGGCAAAGCGCTGGGCCTGCGGGTGATCGGCGCGGTCTCATCGTCCGAGAAGGCCGATGTGGTGCGGGCGGCAGGGGCCGAGGACGTGGTGATCTATCCGCGCGGCGAACTGGACCGGGATGGCAGCCGGGCGCTGGCGCAGGCTTTCAAGGCCGCGTTGGGCGGGGATGGCGCGGATATTGTCTATGATTGCATCGGCGGCGACTTTGCCGAACCTGCAATCCGCAGCCTGGCCTGGGGCGGACGATACCTGACCATCGGCTTTGCGGCCGGTATCCCCTCGATTCCGCTCAACCTTACGCTGCTTAAGTCAATCGACATACGCGGCGTATTCTATGGCGCATTCAGCTTGCGCGACCCGGCCCGAAATGCCGAGCTTTGCGCCGAATTGCTCGATCTGGCATCGGCGGGCAAAATAACGCCGGATGAACCGGTTTCCTACCCGCTCGCGCGCGGCGGAGAGGCCATTGCCTCGCTTGCAAGCCGCCAATCCATCGGCAAAGTCGTCGTCACGCCTTGAAGCGCACTTGAACCGCGCGCTCGGGCGCCCTATCGCCAGCTTTCGTTGCCGAGGATTTTTACCATGACCAATTTCAACGATCGCGAACGCGCCGAGGAAGCCCATTTTGCGCTGGGCGAGGATATGCTGTTCCGCATCACTGCGCGTCGCAACAAGCTGCTTGGCCAGTGGGCTGCCGAACGCATGGGGCTCTCGCCCGCCGAAACCGACGCCTATGCCAAAAGCGTGGTCCAGGCTGACTTCGAGGAAGCCGGCGACGAAGACGTGATCCGCAAGCTGATCGGCGATCTGACATCCGCCGGGGTCGAGACCGACGACGCAGAAGTGCGCGCTGCGCTGGATGCCAAGGCAATCGAAGCCAAGCGCATGCTGATGGGCGAAGGCTGATGGCCATGGCCGCCTCGGATATCGAGGCGATGATCAAGGCCACTCTGCCCGATGCCGAAGTGACGATCACAGATCTGGCGGGTGACGGCGATCACTATGCCGCGCGCGTCGTTTCCGAGGCATTTCGCGGCAAGCTGCGCCCGGCGCAGCACCGCATGGTCTACGAAGCGCTGGGCGGGCGCATGGGCGGCGAACTGCATGCCTTGCAACTCACCACCGCCGTCCCCAATTGAGCGGAATAGAACAAGGGAATTACCTCACATGTCCGACTCCCACAGCCGCATTGCCGATCTCGTCAGCAAAAACGACGTTGTCCTGTTCATGAAAGGCACGCCGCTGTTTCCGCAATGCGGATTTTCAAGCAAGGCGATCGCGATCCTTGATCATCTCGGCGTTGCTTATGAGAGCGTCGATGTTCTGCAAGACATGGACATCCGCTCTGGCATCAAGAGCTTTTCCGACTGGCCGACGATCCCCCAGCTCTATGTGAAGGGCGAATTCGTCGGTGGCAGCGACATCATGATGGAGATGTATGAGGCTGGCGAACTCCACCAGCTGATGGCCGACGCGCAGGTTTCCGCCGCAAGCTGATTGCGGGAAAAATGCTCTGTCTGTCCGGGGAGTTCTCGGGGAGGCGGGGCTGAGGAGACTAGGTTCAGCCCCGCCTCTAATCGAGACTGCTTGGGGTAACTCTTACAATGCAGATACCGTGCCAATTTATGAAATTGGCTGAATTTCAAGACTTTCCGCGAAATTCACCTCCGGCCCGCTGCAGCTTTTGTAAGTTTTCCCGACAAATTTTGCCCATCCGGCAAAGGGCGCCATTTTTTTGACTTGCCAGAGCCGCGGCCCCGCGCGAGGGACTTTGCATGACCTATCCCTTCCCCGACGTCGAAGGCCACATTCCCGCGGCAACGGTTGTCATTTTCCGCAACTGCCCTGCTGGCGGACCTCCCGAATTGCTGATGGTCCAGCGGGCCAAGGAAATGCGCTTTGCCGGAGGAGCGGCTGTGTTTCCTGGCGGGCGTATCGATCCGGCGGATGGAGCCCTCGCCGCAAAACTCGATCCGCATGCTGAAATCGAGATTCTGGCGGCGAGAATTGGCGGAATCCGCGAGACGCTCGAGGAAACCGGACTGGCGATTGGACTGTCAAGGCCGGTCTCGGGCAATGAAGCCGCCGACGCCCGCGCCATGCTGCTCGAACTGGGCGCACTGGAACCGGTGGTCGAACGCTTCGGCTGGACGCTTGCCCCAGAGGCGCTGGTCCCATTCGCGCGCTGGTGCCCCAAGGCGCACGGCACCTTTGATACGCGCTTCTTCCTTGCCGATCTGGGCACCGGCGCGGTCGATATCACTGTCGATGCGACTGAAAATACCCGCCTGTTCTGGACCAGCGCCGCCGGCGCGATCAGCCTGGCCGAAGCGGGCGAGATCAGCGTGATCTTCCCCACCCGCCGCAATCTTGACCGGCTGGCGCTGTTCGAGTCCTTCACCGAGGCAAAGGCGCACTGCGATGTGACCCCAGTGGAGACCGTGTCCCCCGATATGATAATGCGCGGCGACGAAAAGTGGCTGGTAATCCCGGACTACAAGGCGCGCGGCTATCCCATCGAAGGCGAACCGCTGGCTTCGGCAAAGCGAGGATAGATCTGCCGTAAGCGGGCCTGGTGTTTCAGAGCCGGAGATCTGGCGCGCCCGGCAGGACTCGAACCTGCAACTCCAAGCTTAGAAGGCTCGTGCTCTATCCAGTTGAACTACGGGCGCGCTGTGGGCACTCCTTAGGCGTCTCTTGCGCGCCGCGTAAACCCGGTTAGTCATGTCGTTCATGGACCAGCCACTTACACAACTCGACGGAAAGGCCGGCGCGCGCCGCCATTTTCGGTATTTCGACTATGTCATGGCGGCCTTCGTCGCCATCCTGCTGCTTTCGAACCTGATCGGCGCGGCCAAGCTCTCCACCGTGGCGGGCTTTACCTTTGGCGCAGGCATCCTGTTTTTCCCGGTTTCCTATGTGCTCGGCGACGTGCTGACCGAGGTCTATGGCTATGCCAATGCCCGCCGCTGCATCTGGGCCGGCTTTGCCGCTATGCTGTTCATGGCGTTCATGAGCTGGGTCGTGGTCGCCATGCCGCCCGCCGCCGTGTGGGATGGTCAGGCCGCCTATGAAAGCGTGTTCGGCCAGGTTCCGCGCATCGTGATTGCCTCGATGCTGGCTTTCTGGGCGGGCGAATTCGTCAATTCCTTCGTGCTCGCCAAGATGAAGATCTGGACGCAAGGCAAGCACCTGTGGAGCCGGACCATCGGCTCGACCTTCTTCGGTCAGGCGGTCGACAGCGCGATCTTTTATCCGGTGGCTTTTCTGGGCGTCTGGGAGACCGAGGCTGTGCTGACGGTTATGGTGACCAACTGGGCGCTGAAAGTGCTGTGGGAGGCGCTGCTGACGCCTGTGACCTACGGCGTGGTCGGCTGGATCAAGGCCCGTGAAGGCGTCGATGTTTACGATGAAGGCACCGAATTCTCGCCATTCGCCAAGGCAGGCGCGGTCTAGCTTACGGTGCTTGACCGCATACAGCTGACCCAGTTCCGCAACCACCGGACAAGCGCGCTCGATGGTGCGGCGCGATTCAATTTGCTCGTCGGAGAAAACGGCGCTGGCAAGACCAATGTGCTCGAGGCCATGTCGCTCTTCGCACCCGGGCGCGGCCTGCGCCATCAGCCCCTCGCCGAAATGTCGCGGCAGGGCGGGCCCGGCGGCTTTGCGATCAGCGCGGAGCTCGGCGGCGCCGATGATCCAGTGCGTCTGGGCACGGGCGCGGCTCCGGAAAATCCGGGACGCAGGCTGGTGCAAGTCAATGGTGCCTAGGCCTCCGCGCTCGGGCTGGCCGAGTGGCTCTCGGTCGGCTGGCTGACACCCGCGATGGACCGCCTGTTTGCCGAAGGCGCGACTGCGCGGCGGCGGTTTCTTGATCGCATGGTGCTGGGCCCCGCCCCCAGCCACGCGCGCAACGCCTCAAGGCTGGAAGCGGCCCTGCGCGAGCGCAACCGCCTGTTGGCTGACCCGCGCGAGCCCGAAGCGGCCTGGCTCGACGGAATCGAGGCGCAGATCGCAGAAGCAGGCGCCATGGTCGCGCAGGCCCGCCAGATCATGGTCCGCCGGCTCGACCGCACGCTTGAGGCGCTGCCCGAGGCGCCCTTCGCGCGGCCTTCGCTGCGCTATGTACCCGGCGGACCGATCATGCAGGCCGAATTGGCCAGTGCCCTCAGGCAAGGCCGCGCGCGCGACCGAGCGGCCCAGCGCACGCTCATTGGCCCGCACCGTGACGAATTGGCGGTGACGATGGCGGGCAAGGACCAGCCCGCCGTGGCTTGCTCGACCGGGGAGCAGAAGGCGATGCTGATTGCCATCATTCTGGCCCATGCCGGGCTGCTTAGCAGCGAACGTCCGCGCCTGTTGCTGCTCGACGAAGTGGCAGCGCATCTCGATCCTCTCCGCCGCGAAGCGCTGTTCGAGCGACTGAACGAAAGCGGCGCGCAGGTCTGGCTTACCGGAACCGAACTGGCGCCATTCGAAAGCATAGCTGGCGAGGCAGCGATCTGGCGGGTCAGCGACGGCAGCGTGACGCGGGAGCGCTAACCCCCTATTCCGCCGCCTTCGCCACTTCGCCCACCGTCGCCGCCACCATTTCCTCGATTCCGAGCGCATTGGGATGGATGCGATCCGCCTGGAGGAGATCGGGCTTGTCCATGACTGGCTGGAGGAAGAACGGCACCAGTGCCGCGCCGTGTTTTGCGGCCAGCGCCGGGTAGATCGCGTCGAACTTGCCGCGATAGTCCTGACCCAGATTGGGCGGCGCGAGCAGGCCCATCAGCACGACCTTGATGCCGCGCGAACGCAGCTGGCCAACGATCTTTTCAAGGTTGGCGCGGGTCTGTTCAACTGGCAGACCGCGCAGCATATCATTGCCGCCGAGGCTGATGATCGCCAGTTGCGGCGGCTGGGACTGGCTGGATAGTGTGAAATCCAGCCGTTCAAGCCCGCCGGCAGTGGTATCACCCGAAACCCCCGCATTGGCGATCCGCGCATTGACCCCGCGCGCTCGAAGCGCTGCTTCCAGCTTGGCAGGATAGCTCTCACTGCTCTTGACGCCATAGCCCGCAAACAGGCTGTCACCGAAGGCCAGCACACGCAGTTCCGGGCCCATTACCGGCACGTCGGGCGGAGCAACTACGTTGGCCACAACCGCCTGTGGCGCATCCTTTGTCTTCTCCTGCCCGCACGATGCCAACAAAAGCATTGTCAACACGGCAAAAGGGGCAGTGAATCCATACAATTTCATACAGCTGTGTCCTTGCGGCCAACCCCTTAGCTATGCCATCTAGCGCGGGTGACAAGCCCCTCCCCAGCGATCTCCGCGCAAAACCTCACCCTCACCCTTGGCAGCGGCGCTGCCGCCGTCGAAATCCTCAAGGGGATTGACCTTGCGTTGCCCCAAGGTCAGGCACTGGCGCTGCTTGGCCCGTCAGGCTCGGGCAAGAGCTCGTTGATGGCGGTGCTCTCGGGACTCGAACGCGCGACTTCGGGCACGCTGAGCGTGGCGGGTGAGAATTTCGCGGCGATGGACGAAGATGCGCTGGCACTGGCGCGGCGCGGGCGGATCGGCATCGTGCTTCAGGCCTTCCACCTGCTGCCGACGATGACCGCGCTGGAGAATGTCGCGACCCCGATGGAACTTGCCGGCATGGCGGATGCCGCGGCCCGCGCGCAGGCCGAGCTTGAAGCGGTTGGCCTCGGCCACCGCCTCACCCATTATCCCTCGCAGCTTTCGGGCGGCGAGCAGCAGCGCGTCGCCATTGCCCGCGCCATTGCCCCGCGCCCGGCGCTGGTGTTCGCCGACGAGCCGACCGGAAACCTTGATGCTGCAACCGGGCATTCGATTATCGATCTGTTGTTCGCCCGCCGCGCCGAAATGGGCGCAAGCCTGATCATCGTTACGCACGATGCCGATCTGGCGGCGCGCTGCGAGCGGGTGATCACGCTGGCGGACGGACGAATCGCCAGCGACAGCAGCATTGCCAGCGCTGCCGCGTGACCCCTGCTCTCCCCTGGTCCATTGCCTGGCGCATAGCCCGCCGCGACCTCTCCGCGCGTTTTCGGGGGCTGCGCCTGCTGCTGGTCTGCCTGTTTCTCGGCACCGGTGCGATTGCCGCCATCGGCACGCTGACCGCATCGATCGAGCGCGAACTCGCGGGGCGCGGCAGCACTATCCTCGGCGGCGATATCGAGGTTGAAGTCTGGCAGCGCGGGGCGAGCTCCCAGGAGGCCGCCGCACTGGCCGCACTGGGCAAGGTCACGGCCGGAACCCGCATGCAGGCCATGGCGAGCGCGGGCGAGAATACTGCGCCGGTTTCGCTGAAAGCCGTTGATGCCCGGTACCCGTTGGTGGGCCAGTTGCGGCTCAAGGATGGCCGCGCAGTCGGCGCGCCGCCGCGGGGTTCGGTGTGGCTGGCCGAAGGCCCGGCCGAGCGGCTCGAGGTCACCGCGGGCGGGACTGTCACCATCGGTGGCCAGTCGCTCAAGGTCGGCGGCATTGTCGGCGAAGAGCCAGACAGCCTCAGCGAGGGCTTTGCCCTGGGCGCGGTGGCGATTGTCCGAGAAGATTTTCCCGGCGCTGCTGGACTGACTGCTCCGGGCTCGATGTATCGCAGCAAATTGCGCGTGGCGCTGCGCAGCGGGATCACGCCCGATGCCGCCGTGGCGCGGCTGAAGAAGCAGTTCCCCGATTCCGGGTTCCGCTACCGCACGCGCGACAAGGCCGCGCCGGGGGCCGAGCGCTTCATTGACAACATGGGGCAATTTCTCGTGCTGGTCGGCCTCGCCGCGCTGGCAATTGCGGGCATCGGCATAGGCGGCGGCGTCTCGTCCTATCTCGAAGCGCGGCGCGGCAGCATTGCCACGCTCAAGGTGCTGGGCGCGAGCAGCCGCGATATTGCGCGCATCTACCTGCTGCAGATCGGTGCAGCCGCCACCGCAGGCAGTCTGGGCGGGCTTGCCGCCGGCGTGCTGGTGACCCCCCTGCTGGCCTCTGCGCTGGGCGAGCTGCTGCCCGTCAGCGCGGGATTCGTGTTCGATCCCTTCGCGCTGGCCCGCGCTGCCGCATTTGGCCTGCTCGTCGCGCTGGTCTTTGCTGCATCCCCGCTGCTGCGCGCGCGCGAGTATCCGGCGATGGCGCTGATGCGGGCGCGGGTTGCCCCGCTGACGGTCTCGGCAAAGGCGTTGTTGCTGCCGGTTGGTTTGGGCCTGGCCGCGATTGTCGCGCTGGCGCTGAGCAGCTCGGCGCAAGTCTGGATGACGCTGGGCTTCCTTGGTGGCACCGCCGCGCTGCTTGGCCTGCTTGCCTTGCTCGGCTGGGCGATTCACCGGTTGGCCGCGCGCCTGCCGCGCCCCGCCAGCCCGGTGCTG
>JANLSP010000010.1:0-24456 GCA_031362485.1 Novosphingobium sp. | reverse complement strand
AGATCGCTGCCATGCAGGAGAATGGATTGAGCCACTTTGGCAGCCTGGATTTCCTGATTTCACCAGTAGCGCCAGAGCCAGCCTTTCCTGCAGAGTGGCCGTCGCCTACTCGTGATCCGGCAAGACCGTTTGAGCACATTGCGTTCACCGTCGCCTATAACATGACTGGCCAGCCGGCCGCCTCGATCAACTGCGGATTCACTTCCGATGGGCTGCCCATCGGCATGCAAATCGTTGGCAAGAGGTTCGACGATCTGAAAGTGATGCAACTCTCAAGGTTCTGGGAGAATTCGAGGTCTCGGCCAATGGAATGGCCGTGTCTGAAACGATGACCCCCAGCGCCTCTGAACCACCCCGGGATTACCGGATGCCACTTAGTTGAAATTACGCGGCCAAGAGGGCGTCGTCCAGCGTGGCGTAATATCGTTGCTCGGCCTGGGCGGAAGGGCCGCCCATCCCCCTCTTCGGGATCGGCTACAAGAACTTCGGCGCATCGCGCCGTCCGCCAATGAGCACGCCGTCAGGCGGGCGGGACAAGACTAGTCATCGGCCCTGCTCATTTTTCCCAGGGCGTTGCGGGGCTGAGCTTCGCAGAAGGGGTCCTGCCTGCGCTACGTCTTGGACGCTCGCCAAAAAGGCGAACTTCCCCGCGGCCTTGAGCGTGGCACACTGGGTCTTAAACTCGGTCGACTTGCCACTACCAGCTTCGGCCAGGATCACCACCCGGCGCAATTCGAGCAGATCGGGCCAAGTCGGGTTCAGGTTGATGTCACCACCGAACAATCCGCGAAACGGCCGCTCGTCATTCTCGGTGGCGCGTCGAAATCGTCGGTTGAGGGGAACTTCGTGGTTAGTCTTCATTGCGGTTGTTCATAGCTCGGTGGATCGTCGCAACACGGGCGATAGCATAAGAGTCTCAGAGGATGGTTTCTAGAAAGAGACCCCATACTTGCTTCGACCTTTCGATGGCGATGAATCTCGTTGAATTCGCCCGCACTGTTTAGCCAAGGCGCTTTGTGCGGCAATTGAGATGACCGCTCCTGGGATGATCTGCCAAAAGACGGCATGGCCGAATTTTGTGCGCGTTGCTGCCGTAGCCTTCGGCAGCCGGGAATGTCCGCTAACCCCCCAATTCCATTTCCACAACCGGACTAACGGGAACGTCGTGGATCAGGTGGTGGTGATTTCACCTGTGTCGGGATCGACGATCTCGTGGGTGGCCTGGTTTTGCTCCGCCCTGATTGCAGCGGCGCGGCGGTGGCCAGGTAAAGTGCGGTCAGCGTCACATTGGGAACACTGCCACCAAACCGGTGTTCGGCCAGATCGACGATCGCGCCAAGGATTTCCGCGCGTTCGGCGCGGGGCAGAGTCCGGATATAAGAATAGCTGGCATAAAGCGCGTGGACTTGCTGGGTGGTCAAAGTCCGTTCGCGGCGGAACAGCAGATGCTCGAATTCGACGAAACCCGCGCCCGTCATCGTGCGGCGATGATGATCGACATCGAGCGAATAGTGCCCGCGCTCGCCTTCGGACGGTGGGAGGGGCAGCGTCGCAATCAGCGGCGTTACCGCATCGGCAAAAGCGTCGCCGATGCCTGCCTGACGGTGAGTGTTCCACCACAGCGCCAGCGTCCCGCCGGGACGCAGGATGCGAAGCAGCTTGGCCAGCGCTGGCTCGGGATCGAGCCAATGGAAGGCGGCGGCGCAGCAGGCGAGATCGAATGGGCCGGCAAGTTCGGCCTGTTCGAAGCCCGATCGGATGACTGTCAGCCGCGGGTCCGGGATGCTGGCGGTCAGATGCGCCGCCAGTTCTCGATCGGCTTCGACTGCAATCAGGGCGTTCGGGCCCAAACGGGCGAGCAATTCCGCCGTCGCCAGCCCGGTGCCCGGCCCGATCTCAAGCACTGCGCCGAGATTCGCGGCGCACCGCTTTCGCAACTTAGCGTAAAGCTCCACCGGATAGCCGATGCGCGCAGCCTGATAACCCGCGACGTCGGCCCCGAACACCGTAGCGCCAACTGAACGGGCGAGGCGGCGCGTCTGCGTCGGACCGTCGCGCATTGCTTAATTCGTTGCCTGTTGGGCGAAGATCTTGCAGGCAGGCGGGGTCCAGCTCCTGTTGGCGGCCGAGACTGCGGTGCCGCACAAGGCCATTGCCATATCTCCAGCTATGATGAAGCGCTTGATCATTGCGGGTCTATTCTGATTTTGAGGTTATCGTTGCAGTCCGTTTTACTCGACCAAGCTTGCGTCAAGCTGTCACCGCGTCAATCGAGCTTGGCGAGTTCTTCGGCGGCCTCACGAGCGGTCAGCGGGAAATAGCCCGATGTCGGGATGGCGGACTGGCCTTCGCGGCTGAGGATATAGCGCAGGAAGCCCCGAACTTGCGGCGGCAAGGGTGTTCCGGGCTGACGGTTAAGCCGAATGTACAAATAGCGCGTGAGCGGATAGCGCCCGACAGACACCGTTTGGTAGGAGGCGGTGATTGCCGGCGCGCCGTCGGTTGCCGCTATCGCCAGCGTCTTGAGTGCTGCGCCGCCTTCCTCGAAGCCGCCGAACCCGATTCCATTGGAATCGCTGGCCAGCGCGGCGGCGGTTTCCGCGACCGAACCTGCTTTGGCGGCAGCGTTCCAGTTTCGCCCACTGAGCACCGAAATCTGCATCGACATGACATTGGGGCTGACCGGCGGCGGCATATACAGATGGATCGGTTGGCTCGCCCACGTGCCGGTCAGGCCCAGCTGACCCCAATTCGTTATACTCGGCCGCTCGTCAAAAATGCCCGCCAGCTGGGTAATGCTGATCTGTCCGATGGGATTGCTCGCATGGACAAAGATCGCCTGCGCGGTGGTGCGCTGCGGGGTATTGTAGCCGCCCCGCGCGACCCGGATTTCGAGAGGTGCAGCGACCCCGGTTGCAGCCTTGTAGGCCTTCCGTTCCTGCGGCCACAATTCGCGGCCCATCGGCGCAAGGTCGGTCTGCCCGAGCAGCAGCGCATGATAGCCGTTGAGCGTTCCCAGATGTTCCCAGCGCTCGCCCCGGTGGATCCCGGGATGGAGCGTGCCGAATTCGTCCATCCAGCGATCCATCAGCGATTTCATCCCGTCGCTGCCAAGGCTGCGGATCGTACCGGCGAGCGCACCTTCGGGGCGATAGGCGGGCAGCGCCGGGTCAGGTTCGGCGACAAAGCCGGCGATTTTAGCGCGTTCGCTGCGAGCAACTTCTGCGGTGAGCGGTGTGAATCCGGCCACGCCCGCGATCACCGTCTGGCCTTTCGGCGAGAGCGCGAATTCGAGAAAGTTCCTGACGTTTGCGGCAGGCGGAGCGCCCGGACGCCGGTTGAAGGCAATCCATACCGAGTGCCCCGAACGCATCGCTACCACCGCCATCACAGGCGATTGCATCATGTCGCCGCGAAATTGGTGCGCGTAGGGTGCCAGTTCAATGACCTGGAATTCACGGATCATCGGGGCAATGTCGGCCTGTTCAAACATGAGCGCGCCAATTGCGAGGGCATCGGGGCCGTGCTGCCACGGTGTGCCCTTGCGAACGTCTGGTTGCACTTTGACGAAAGAATCGAACAACGCGTCCATCAGGCCGCCCATCTCCACCGCGCCGACACTGCGCAGTTCAGGCCGATCGGCTGCTTTGGTCGTGACCGGCACCGCCGCGACCAGCAACAGCAGGAGCGCTGCAATCGCCTGGGAAACGTAGGTCATAGTCAGTTGGCCACGATTGCGCGCGACCAGTCCCGGAGGAACTTGACGCGCGTCAGCTGATCCTGATGGACCAGCAGGTTGGGGCCGACCCGGATAGCGCGGCTCGAGCCGCTCCGGACGCCCAGGCTGCTCGGCAGCGGCAGGTCCGTTCGCACCGGAGTCATATACTGGGCCGCGAGGTGCTGCTGGCCATCTCGCGAGAGCAGGTAGTCAAGGAACAGCTTGGCCGCGCTGGGATGGCGCGCGGCCTTGGGGATCATGGCGATGCGCGACATGACCAGCGTATAATCGCGCGGCTCGATCACCCCGATTTGCGGATTTCGCGCCTGCGCCTCAAGCGCATAGGAACCGATCATGTTGTAGGCGAGGGCAAGCCGTCCGGCGGCAACTTCTTCGAGGATGGTCTCTGTCCTGGGATAGAGCCTGACTCCGGCGCGGCCCATGCTGCTCACCAGAGTCCAGGTATTGCGGTTCGACTGGTTATCCTGCGCGAGATAGAGGTAACCCACTGCCGAAGCCGCCGGATCATAGGTCGCGATTTTTCCGTGCATCGACTCAGAATTCTTCAGCAGGAACCGGGCAAGGTCGGGATGGGTGCCGGGAAGCTTGGGATAGGCCGACATCAGGCTGCGGTTGTAGACAAACACGATCGGTTCCGCAGATGTGCCCCAGGCCTCATTCTTCCACACCGCCCATTCGGGCAGATTGGCGATCTCCGGTGATACATAGGGCTGTGAATAGCCGTCGTTGACCAGCTTGATCTGGAGATCCATCGCCGAAGACCAGAGGAAATCGGCGGTACCCCGCCCGGCATCCGCGTCAGCGACGAAGCGCCGGTAGAGCTCTTGCGCCGGCAGGTCGACGTAGTTCACACTGATTTCGGGGTAGAGCTTTCGGAACCCGTCGAGCAGGGCCGGCACGCGTTTCGCATCGGTCACCGACCAGATCGTCAGCGCGCCTTCGCTGTTCGCTTGACCGATCATGCGCGCGCGGCTTCGCGATTGGCTGGACGACAGACCCCACGCCGTGATTGCCGCGATCACCGCGAGCAGCACGGCCATTCCAACCCACAGGCGCGCCATCCGCACGGCAGTCTCCCTTCGCAAGCACCTTTACAGTGTTTCATTCGCGCAATCGAAGGACTATTGCGCAATGCTGTCGCTAACCTTTCATGTGTGAACAAACTATGGCGCGCATATTGCTGGTAGAAGACGAACCGGCCCTCTCGCGCGGACTGGCCGCCTCACTCAAAGCCGCCGGACATGTTGTCGATCCGGCTTATGATGGCGAAAGCGCTCTTGAAATGGCGCGCGACGAGCCCTTCGCGGTGATCACGCTCGATTTGGGGTTGCCGGACATTTCGGGTCTGGAGGTGCTTCGTCAGCTGCGGTTGAGCGGAAATAAGACCCCGGTGCTGATCCTGACTGCTCGCGATGCACTCGAGGACCGCGTCAAGGGACTCGATCTGGGCGCCGACGACTACCTTTTGAAGCCGTTCGAGCCCGCCGAACTCGAAGCGCGGCTGCGGGCTCTGCTGCGTCGGTCCCAAGGCGAGGCGTCATCGACCATTGCCGTGGGCCAGCTGGTCGTCGATCTGGCGCGCGGGGTGGCCTGCGTTGGCGACCGCCAGCTGGAATTGCGTCGCCGAGAATGGGCCGTGCTCGAGCGATTGATCGCCAAGGTCGGCAAGATCATTTCCAAGGAGCGGCTGACCTCTGAGGTGTTCGGTTACGACGATCCGGTCGCGCCCAATGCCATCGAGGTCTATGTCGCGCGCTTGCGCCGCAAGCTCGAACCCGATGGTCCCAAGATCCGCACGATGCGCGGCCTCGGCTATATCCTGGATCCGAATTGAGCGGTTCTGGCCTGGCGCGCGAGCGAGGCTCTCCTTCGCTTACCGGAAGGGTGCTGCGCGGGATGGTGGTGCCGATGGCGGGGCTGGCGGTGCTACTCGGGGTCGGCGGGTCCTGGGTTATCGAAAAATCGGTGGAAACGGTGAATGATCGCATCCTAAACGCCGCTTCGCGGGCTATTGCTGAATCGCTCATAGTCGAGGATGGCCAAATCTCGATCGATCTGCCGCCGTCCGCTTTTGCGATGCTGGAGAATGCCCAGCGTGACAATATCTACTACAGCATCAGCCACGAAAATGCGGTCATTTCGGGATACGCCGACCTGCCCAAAGTCAGTTCGGCCCCAAAGCAGGACGGCGAGATCAGCTTCGGCAAAGCAGAGTACCGCGGCAAGCGGATCCGGTCAGTTGCAGAGGTCAGGCAACTGCCGCGGATCAATGGACTGGTCACGGTCGAGGTGGCGGAAACCATGGACGCGCGCGATCGCGTTTCGCAGCGGATGCTGATCATGCTGGCATTGCTCGAGGCGATGCTGATCGGTTTTGCCGCAATCATCATCCCGATCGCGGTGCGGTGGGGACTCTCGCCGATGATGCAGTTGCGCGGCGAGATGGACCACCGCAGTGCATCCGATTTCACGCCCTTGCCACTTGCCGGAGTGCCCGGCGAGCTGCGCGATCTGGTTTCCACGTTCAATGGCCTGCTGACCCGCCTCGAGTTTGCGGTCCGGGGGATGCGGCGCTTCACCGCCGATGCATCGCATCAGATGCGCACCCCGCTTTCGATCCTGCGCACACATGTCGGGGTGCTGGCGCAGGCAACTCCGGGCAGTGACGAGGCGCAAGCATCGATCGCCGATATCGGCGATGCGACCGATCGCCTGCAGAAGCTGCTGGTGCAGTTGCTTGCGCTGGCCCGCGCCGACAGCGCCACTCCAGTGAGTGAAACGCTAGAGCAACTCGACCTTGCCGAGATCGTGCGCGCGGCGGCAAACGACCATGCGGCGCAGGCGCTCGGGCGCGGCGTTGAGCTGGAATTCGTCACGGCGGCGGAGCGAATCGCAGTTTTGGGTCACCGGACATTGGTCTTCGAACTGATCGGTAACATCGTCGATAATGCCATCCGTTACACCGACCGCAATGGCGAAGTTCGCATGGAAGTGTGCGGTACGGCTGATGCCGCGTTAGTCGTAGTCGAGGACGACGGTCCCGGCATTCCTCCGGCTGATCGCGAACGGGTGTTCGAGCGGTTCACACGCCTCCATCCCGAACGCGATCGCAGCGGCACCGGTCTGGGCCTGTCGATCGTAAGGGCGCTGGCGGATTCGATCGGGGCCACCGTTGCGCTGCGCGATCCTATCGCCGGTAAGGGCCTACGGGTCGAAGTATCGTTTCCGAAAGCCCGGCGCGGCTGAACACGGCGACAGCTTGCTGACAGCTTCTCCCCATAGTCAAACGCTGAAATAATTCGGGCAGCTGCTAACTGGCTGCGGGGAGAAGACGGGAATGACGCTGACCCTCATTGCCTTTGCCATGGTCGCCACATTCATGGTCCTGATCATGACCAAGCGCGTTTCGGCGATTATTGCGCTGATCCTTGTGCCGACGGTGTTCGCGATCGGGGCCGGGTTTCATGCCGGACTTGGCGAGATGATGCTCGACGGCGTCAAGAGCCTTGCCCCGACCGGGGTGATGCTAATTTTCGCGATCCTCTATTTCGGCCTGATGATCGATGTTGGCCTGTTCGATCCGTTGATTAAACGGATCGTGGCGCTGGTACACGGTGATCCGGTGCGGATCATGCTGGGAACTGCGGTGCTTGCCCTGACCGTCTCGCTCGATGGCGATGGCGCGACAACCTATATGATCACGGTTGCGGCAATGTTACCGCTTTTCAAGCACTTGAAGATGGATGTCCGCAAGATGGCGTGCATCATCATCATGGCGGGCGCGGTGATGAACGTGTTGCCCTGGGGCGGTCCGACCGCTCGGGTCGCCACCGCGCTCAAGCTCGATCCGGGCGTAATATTCGTTCCGCTGATCCCGCCGATGCTGGTCACGGCGGCTTGGGTGCTGTTCCTCGCCTATCGCTTCGGCCTTGAGGAACGCCGCCGCATCGCGGCGCTTCCCCCCGACGCAATCGACGAAGACGCCAGCGCAGCAGAAATCATCGCCGAGGATAGCGAAAGCCACGTCGAGGCGCGACGTCCCAAGCTGCTGTGGTTCAATTTCTCGCTGACAGCGGCGCTGATGGGTGCGCTGATCATGGGTCTGCTGCCACTGCCGGTGCTGTTCATGCTGGCCTTCGCGGTGGCGCTGACGATCAATTACCCCTCGCTCGAGGCGCAGCGCGAGCGGATCGCTTCGCATTCCGCCAATGCACTGGCGGTGGCCGGACTGATCTTTGCCGCCGGCATCTTCACCGGCATCCTTTCGGGAACCAAGATGGTCGATGCCATGGCGGCAACGGTGACAGGCGCAATTCCCGCCTCGCTCGGCCCCTATATGGCGCCGATCACCGCTCTGCTCAGCATCCCGTTCACCTTCTTCATTTCGAACGACGCGTTCTATTTCGGAATGTTGCCGATCCTGGCCGAGACCGGCGGGCAATACGGTATCACAGCCGCGCAGATCGGCCGGGCGTCGCTGGTCGGGCAGCAGGTCCACCTCCTCAGCCCGCTGGTCGCCTCGACCTATCTGCTGGTTGGCTTGTCGGGCATCGAACTTGGCGAGCACCAACGCTTCACGCTCAAATGGGCGCTGATTTCATGCGCGGTGTTCATGGCCGCAAGCCTCGTGTTCGGCGTTTTTCCGCTGAGCTCCGGGCATTGAACGATGACAGCTTGATGAAAGGAATGCGGCTCCATTGACGAATGAACCGAACGACAAATGACTCAGATCGTCACCATGGCGAAGCTGGGTCCTGGGAGAGATGGGATGTATGGCCCGAAGGCCCGGCTTCTGATGCTATCGACGGCGCTGGCACTGCCAGCCGCCGCGTGGGCATCGGACTCGCCCGCCAGTCCCGCACCCCCGGTCCGGCCCGGAGCAATTGTATGGTCTGCCCCGACTTTCGCCAGCCCGGTGCCACAGAGCGAAGCGGAAAAGGCCGCCGGCCAAGCGAACGGCCGGGCATTGCCGACCCCCGAATTGCTCCAGCCCGAACTCGATCCCGGCCTCATGCCCTATGTTCCGACCCCGGGACTTGAGATCAAGCGCAGCTTTACCGTCGGCTCGTCCGATGTCATGCCGGGACTGGTCCAGGCCTGGGCCGCCGCGTTCCGTCAGTTCCACCCGGGCTTCAACCTGACGATCGCCAAGCCGATGGCGGGCAGCCTCGGGACGCTAGAGCTGATCAAGGGCAACCTCGATTTCGTCTTCGTTTCGCGCGAGCTTAAGCCGAGCGATATTGCCGGGTTTAGCGAGAAATTCGGCTATCCGCCGTTTTCGGTGCCGATATCGGGCGGGACCTGGCGTCATTATGGATTTCTCGATGCAATCGGGATCATGGTCCATCCGGACAATCCGATCCGCCAGCTCAGCTTTGCGCAGCTCGATGCGGTGTTTTCGGCGACGCGCCATCGCGGCGGCAGGCCGGTGCGGACCTGGGGCGACCTTGGCCTGACCGGAGCCTGGGCCAAGCGCCCAGTCACTGTCTATGGCATCCAGCCGTGGAACGGGTTCGAGGAATTCGTCCGCCAGCGAGTGCTTAGCGCCCCTGGTCACCGCGGCGAATGGCGCGCGGACGTGCATTTCGACCCGACCTTCTTCGCGGTCGCCCGGAGGATCGCCGCCGACAAGGACGCGATCGGCTATACCGGGCTGTCGGCGATCGATTCCGAAGTGAAGATTGTTCCTGTTTCTATCGATGCTACCGGATCGTATCTGGCCCCCAGCTATGAAAACGTCGCCAGCGCTGCCTATCCGCTGAGCCGCGTCACCTATCTCAATGCCAATGCCAAGCCTGGCAGCGGGCTTGATCCGGCGCTGGGCGAATTCCTGAGGTTCATCCTCAGTCGCGATGGACAGGCAGTGGTGCGCCAGCAGGCGATCTTTCTGCCGCTGCGGGCCTCCCAGGTCAATGCGAGTCTGCGCTATGCCGCGGCGCACTAGGCATCTCTTTTTGGGGGGTGTTCTCGTGCTCGCCGCAGCTCCGGCGATGGCCGGCAATTGCCTGAATGGATTCCCGCACTACCGGCCTGCCGCGCTCGACGCGCCGGGTGCCGCTGCCTATCGCGCGCCCGACGGCCGCATCCGCATTGTCGGTTACAACGACATGGCGGAAATGTTTGCACCTCTCGCCGAGCTGTTCACCAGCAGGCATCCCGATTTGCGCTTCGAGCTGGTGCTCGAAGGTACCCGCACCGGTCCGCCAGCCTTGACCGATGGCTCATCGTTGCTTGCGCCAATGGGCGCGGAATGGTCGGACGGCGATCTCGCCGCCTATCGCGGCCGCTACGGCAACGATCCGGTGATAATCCGCTTCGCGCATGCCTCGCTGTCCCCGCAGGCCAGGTCATCACCGACCGCGATTGTCGTCAACGCCGCCAATCCATTGGCACATCTGACGATGGAACAGGTCAAGGCGGTGTTTACCGGGACCAAAAGCCTCACGCGGTGGTCCCAGCTCGGCGGCGGGATTGGCGGCGCGATCCATCCGGTGGGTCTTGCCGATAACACGGCCCTGGGCCAGTTTCTGCGCCGCAAGTTCGGCAATGCGCCCTTTGCACCAAGCTTTGTCGGCCTGCCCCAATCGCGCCAGGTCATTGCTGCCGTCGCGGCCGACCACCAGGCGATCGGATTCGCCAACCTCAATCATGTAGCCCCCGAAGTTCGCGTGGTCGGCCTCGTTGATCACCCCGGTGGCAAACCCATGTTCGGGACGGCGGAGGAGGTCCGCAGCGGACGTTATCCGTTCGACCGATATCTGCTGGTTTTTGCCCGGCGCGATGCCTCGGGCCGAATCGAACCGATTGCGAAAGCCTGGCTCGAGATGCTGCTGTCCTGCGAAGGGCAGGCGGTCATAGCCAGCGGAAACTTAGGTTATATCCCGCTCGAACCCCGCGAAGCGGCGCGAGAGCGACGAAAACTGACATCCACCGGCATTCGGGCTGGATTCGATCCAAAGAACAAACGACACAGGGAAGAAGGGGAACAACCATGACAGAGCGAAATAAATTTAGGCAATTGCTCGCCGGGGCGAGCGTACTCGCCGCCGTGGCCATGACCGCGATGCCGGCATTTGCTCAGAATGCACCCGAGGAGAGTGCGGTCGATGAAGAACAAGCCGAGATCATCGTCACCGGGCAGTTCCTCAACACCGGCGCATCCAGTGCGACCAAGCTTGATATTCCCGTGCTCGACACCCCGTTCAGCGTTTCTTCCTATAATAGTGAGTTTCTGAAGGCGATCGAAACGACTAGTGTTTCCGACCTCTATCGCTACATGACCGGCGTACAGCGCGCGGGCAATACCGGTTACGACATAACCCTGCGCGGCTTCAAAGCGGGCGGCAATGATCGCAACACTATCATGACGGATGGACTTCCGGGCCTTTCGGTTCGCTTCGGCTCGCCGCCGACGATCGGCATCGATCATATCGAAGTGGTCAAGGGCGCGACTTCGGTGCTTTATGGGCAGGCGCAGCCCGGCGGTTTCATCAACCTGATCACCAAGAAGCCGCTAAGGCAGACACGTTACGAAGTAACGCTCAAGGGATCGAAGGGCATCGGTGAACTCGATCGGGCGCGGACTTTCCTTGGCTCGGCAGATGCGACCGGGCCGATCGATGCCGACGGCAAGTTCCTCTTCAGAGTTGTCGGTGAAATCGGCGATAGCAACGGGTTTCGCGATTTCTCATATGAACATCCCATCTACATCGCCCCGAGCCTGACGTGGAACATCGGCGACAGCACCAAGCTGACGCTGATAGGCGAACATCGCAATGTCCGCACGCACTACGATACCTATCTGGTTGCACCGAACCGGGATGTCAGTCTGATCGCCGCCCCGACGACAAGCTATCAAGAAGAAGGTGATTATCTAATCGAACGCGGAACGATCGGAACCGTGTTGCTCGAGCACGAATTCAGCAATGCGCTGAAATTCAACCTCGGATATCGCTACGTTGACCACTTTGACGCGGCGTTCGGCTTCGACGCGGTCGGCTTCCGGAATGCCACCACGCTGACACGCCGTGCGCGCGGGCAGGAAAACAAGCGAACTTACAGCTTCCTCGACGCCAATTTCAACGCCGATTTCAACACCTTCGGAATCGAGCACAAGATGCTTGTCGGTGGAACGATCGGAAAGGAAACTTCCAATTTCAATAGGTTGCAGTTCTTCAATGGCCCGGCGACCGGCGCGCAATCACTCGACGTCAACATCTATAATCCGGTTCGCAATGCCCAGCCTTTATCATTCTACCCGCAGTTTGCTACGGGCCGAGCTAGCGATCTTACCTGGCGAGACACAACACAGAAGTCGAAGGGTGCATACATTTCCGATCTGATCAGCATAGGAAAAATGATCAAGGTCATGCTGGGCCTGCGCTATGCCGATGAGAGCCAACATATCGTCGAATTGCGGACTGGCACGCCGACCCAGGACAAGCATGACACGGCTTGGTTGCCGCTTGCCGGCCTCGTCTTCCAGCCAAAGGAGAACATTTCGATTTACGCCAGCTACGCGACCTCGTTCGTGCCGGTCGCGGCTAGCGCGTTCGATAATTTCGGGCTCAATCCGTTCAAGCCGACCAAGGCTTCGTCTTACGAGGGTGGCATCAAAGCGGAGCTGTTCGATAAGAAGGTCACCGCGACGCTGGCCTATTTCGATATCAGGAAGAAGGACACGATCAACACCTTTACCTGCCTGACTGGCGCCCAGCTTACCGCAGCCGGAATTGCCATCCCGCCGGGCGCGACAATTGCTGTCGGAAACTGCTCGGCTCCAGTTGGCGGCGAGCGTTCGCGCGGGATCGAGTTCGAAATCAGCGCCAATCCGCTTCCCGGCTGGTCACTGGCGGCGGGCTATTCGCACACCGAAGCTCGCGTTTCGGAATCAAATGTCCCGGTGCAAGTGGACTCGCGCCTGACCAATTCACCGGACGATGCCTTCAACATCTGGTCGCGCTATGACTTCGCAGAAGGCCCGCTTGAAGGTTTTGGGTTCGGCATTGGCGTAGCCCATATCGGTAATCGCACCAGCTTTCTCCCGACTGCGGCGCAGCCGACCCAGGTGATGCCGCTCGCGAGCTACACGATCGTCGATCTGGGTTTCTATTACAAGGCGAGTGAGAACATTGACCTGACGCTGAAAGTCGCGAACTTGTTCGACAAGCGTTATATAGAAAGCGCCGGCTTTACCGCCGATATCAACCTCGTCCCCGGTCAGCCGCGGCTCGCTACGCTGTCGGCGCGATTCACATTCTGAGGCGACGGTCGCATCCCGCTCAAACGAAAAGGAGCGTCGCAGCAATGCGGCGCCCCTTTTTTGGTCAAGTCAGGCCGGGGCTGCGTCAAGCAGGTCGTCGATGAACAGCGAAACCAGCATCGCCTGACTCCCGACCCCGGCTTTCGCATAGATCTGGCTCAATTGCGAACGTACCGTGCCGGCCGCCGCGCCTCGCAACCGGGCAATCTCGGCAACATCGCAACCCTTGAGCGCGAACAGCGCCACCTCGCCCTCACCCGGCGTCAGCCCCCACTGTTCGAAGCGCAATGCAATGTGCGTGGCGAATGCGCCCCGCGCTCTGGCAAGCGATGCATCCTTCCAGCGCAGCTCTCTGGTCAGCCGCCCGACATAGCGCGAGCTCATCACAACCCCGCCCAGCAGGGCGAACGCAATGACGCATTCCATAACAACTTCGATGCTGAAGCCTTGGTTCGCCTGCCCGATCAGATCGTCCACGCCGTCCACGACAAAATACAGCGCGGCAATCGCCTGAAGTAGTGTGATCGCAATTGGGGCGACCACCCGCCGGTCGAGCAAGGTGTTCCTGTAAGCAGCGATGCTCTTTTCAGGCAGGGGCATAGGACTTCTGCTTATCGGGGTGCATCTGAGCGCCTGCTTATAGGCAGGATTGCGCAAACAGCCTAGCCGCTGCGTCGATTGTCGATCCGCGAAGCGATTCAAGCAGGAGCATCCCAGTGTCCGAATCCATAAGATCAACTCTTACCAAAGTTCCGGCGGTAACGCTGGGTTTCTGGATCATCAAAATTCTGGCAACGACCCTTGGCGAAACTGCCGGAGACAGCGTCTCGATGTCGTGGCTGGGCGAAACCACGGCGGACGCACCCACAACCTTCTGGGCCGGTGGCTATCTGATCGGTACCGCGATCTTCGCGACCGCGCTGGCGGTTCTCGCCTTCTTCCAGATCCGTGCACGTAGCTTCAACCCATGGCTCTATTGGGCAACTATAATCGCCTCGACCACGGCGGGCACGACGATGGCGGACTTGGCGACGCGCTCGTTTGGAATCGGTTATCCCGGCGGATCGCTGCTATTGTTGGCGACCGTCCTGCTATCGCTGTTCGTCTGGCACAGGGCGCTTGGCACTATCTCAGTCAGCTCGGTTCACGAACCCAAAGCGGAAATCTACTACTGGCTGACGATCACCTTCTCGCAAACGCTGGGCACTGCACTGGGGGACTGGATTGCCGATGGTCCGCTTGGCTATCTCGGATCGGCCGTGATCTTCGGGTCACTGCTCGCGCTGATCGCACTGGCCTTTTACCGCACCGCGATCTCCCATGTTGCGCTGTTCTGGGCAGCGTTCATCCTGACTCGGCCGCTTGGCGCGGTGGTTGGCGATTTCCTGGACAAGCCCATCGCCAAGGGCGGACTCGATCTGAGTCGGGCCGGAGCTTCGCTCGTGCTGGGCCTGGCGATCCTCACGCTGATTCTGGCGATCCGGCAGCGAGCTGCACCGATCAGCCCTACTCACGATGTTTGAGGAGGACTGTACTATGCAAAGTCGTCGCACTTCGGAACGGCACTCGACCAGGAAAACGCCGGCCAGGCTGATCGCCCTATTTTCACTCCTCGCACCATCCGCAGTCTGGGCGGGGCCGCCATTCCTGACCGATGACCCCGCACCGACGGATCCCGGTCATTGGGAAATCTATGGCCCGCTCGTGGAAGTCTCGGGTCGGGGAGCCGACTTCGAGGGCGCCACTGGCCTCGAGGCCAGCTATGGCGCAGCGACCGACCTGCAACTATCGATAGCCGTTCCGATCGCCTTTGCCCACGACAGTACCGGCTATCGGTGGGGGGCAGGCGATGTAGAACTCTCCGTGAAATACCGGTTTTACAATGACGAAGCTTCCGGATTTTCTGCCTCGGCATTTCCCGAGATTAGCTTGCCAACCGCCACTAACGGCATGGGCAATGGGAAGGTGACCGGCTTCCTGCCGATTTGGCTGCAGAAAGACTTGGGCGACTGGTCGGTCTTTGGGGGCGGCGGCCATGCGATCAATCCGGGAGCGGGCAATCGCAACTACTGGACCGGCGGGATCGCGGTTTCCAATCAGGTCACCCCAAAACTGCTGATTGGGGTTGAAGCCAACCGCCAAGGTGCCGATACCGTCGGCGGCAACGGATCGACCAGCCTAGGCATTGGCGCAATCTACCAGTTGCAGGCACCGTTTCGCGTGCTGGCGTCGGGCGGCCCGACTTTCGAGGACGGCGGCGGAGCGTCAGGATTTCACGCATTTCTGGCGCTCGGGATGGATTTCTAGCAGGCGCTCTACGGAGGCTCAAAGTGAGGGGCGCGAATGGCAAAGGCCGGGCCTCGCCCCAGTGCCTGTCGGGTGGAAAGGTCGGAGCTGGTCCAATCGTTCGCGCGGAGCCAACCGTGCCAGCCTGAAGTTTGCGGCTGGCCGATAGGCGGCGCTCATCAACGAGGCTTCATTCGGGTTTGTAGGTCAACACTGTGAACGAATTGGCGTGAAATATCGGATCGGCAGGTTTGCCGTCGGCCGATGGTGCGGGAAAAGTCGCTGTCGCCGTCACCGTCAACAGCCGTCCGGTCCTCTCGTCGATCTGCATGACACGTGCCTGCGGTCGGGTCTGGATATTGCCAAGCAACGTGTAGCTGTCGGGTCCATCCTGCCGGATCACGGTGAGCGAGCTGTCGTTGCCGTTGCTCGTGATGATCCGGTGGCGCGCTTCGTCAACAACCAGTCCATCGACGTTCTGACCAATGGGCAGGCGCGCGATCTCGCGGCCATCGGCGGGGTCGAGCACCAGAAAAACAGGTTTCACTCCCCGGCAAGCGACCAGCAGGCGATCCGAGAGATGCTGGTATTCAACCGCTACGACCATCTCGCAATCGACCTGCCAGCGGGCCTTTTCCTCGAGCGTTTGTGAATCGAGCTTGAGCATCAGCCGATCGTAGCGGACAGGTGCATAGAGATTGCCCCGACCGTCGATTCCTGGCTCATCCATCTTCTTGAAGGGAAACGTCTTCTTGCCGAGCAACCGGCCCGTCGCCGCGTCGAGTGTGTACCAGTTTGACGCCGGTTCTTTGCGGCTGCCGACAATCACCTGCACACGGCGAGTGGCCGGATCGTAGGACGCCGTGTTCAAACCGCCCTCGTCAAGCTTCACCCGGTCAATTACCGCGAGCGTCGTGAGATCAAAGCTGAGCACTGAACCGTCGGTCATGGCGGAATAGCCACGATTGTATTGTGGCAGCAGCAGCGGTCCGTTGGCACCGACCGAATTGGGCAGAGTGGCGATGACTGCGCGGGTGTTGATGTCGAACACGGTCAGCCCGTCCTTGCGGCGGGCGATGAACAGTCGCGCGGTCCCGGGCTGAAGCTTGATGTAGTCCCAGTCGGTGTCCGTGCTCGCAATCGTCGTTGCATTTTCGAGTGTATAGAGCGGCCCATCGGCCATGGCGGCGCTGGCGAACAGGCCCGCCATGATTGCAGCGGCGAACTTGGTGGCACGAATCATCGGGTTTCCTGACTGGTGAGATATGGGGTCGGTTCCGTCCGGGCGCGGGGAGGTGTCGCCCGGTCGGAGATCGCATAATCAGCGTGCGGGTGCGAAAAGGGCCCCGAAATTGGCGATTTCGGGCATCAGGCTATCCCGGATTCGGATTGCCGGTGCCATGAAATCGGTGTCGATCCGGCCCGACTGGGCGTTCTGGTGGAAGGCAATAACCATCGCTGCCGGCAAGTAGTTTCCGGCTGAATCCTTGAGCGCAATGACGATGGAAACCTTTTTGTTCCAGTCCGGCGTGCCCCACTTCGGCTCGACCTGGGTCACGCCCTTTTTGGCGGTAATGATGTCGCCGGGCGAAGACGTATTGCCGATCCGGTCGGGGAAGGTACCAGCGATCATGGTGTAGGTTTCTGCCGGCATGCCCGGCGGCACGGCATGAACGGTGATGCTCATGATGTCGGGGCGCTGCGCGGCGAGGCGGTTGACGATCGCCTGAATCGCCAGAGGTTGGTTGGGGCCGCGCCAGTTTTTCGGCGTCATCGGCGTCGAAGCTGCAGGCGGAATTACGTCATCGGCCCAAGCCGCTGCCGAAACGGTCGCGGCGGCAAATGCAAGTGAAATTGCTGTCAGGCAAGCATTAAATCTGGTCATGGTCTTTCCTCTCGAACTTATGATTAGTTGCCTAATTTCAATTTGCTTTCAGCAGGCTGTCACGTCGCGATGTTTGTAAGCGTCGGTTGCTCGTGAACGATCGCTGATGTCGGGTGGACAGATCAGATCTGGTCGAGCTTCGCGAGCTCCTCGCGCACCACCTGTGGCTGAAGTGGCATGTAAACGCCGTCGTTGGCGACCTGCTGCTGACCCTCAAGGCTGAGGATCGCGCGGAGGAACTCCCTGGTCTTGGGTTCGATCGGCTTGCCCGGTGCCTTATTGATATAGACATAGACAAACCGGCTGAGCGGATAGCTGTGGTCGTAAACCGACTGGACGGTCGGCGCGACGCAGCGGCCGCCGGTGTCCATCGACAGCGGCACCACTTTGGTGTTGGGCATGAGGTTGGCCATCAGCGCATAGGTCATGCCGCCAGGGTGGGTTGCCATGTCTTCGGCCGCAACGTTGAAGGCGTGGGTGAAGCCCCGGCCTTTGACGAACTGGATGCCGTCACGATAGTCGCCGCTGTTCATCACGCGCAGCTTGAAATACCATTCGATGCCGTTGGGCGACCTCAGGCCATAAAGGTGGATCGGCTTGACCGCCCACGGCCCGGTGACACCGGCCTGACCCCAGGTCGTGATCTCACTACCGCCGCGCAGGCGCGTGCGAGAATAGATCGAGTCGAGTTGCGCCAGGCTGAGGCATCGAACCGGGTTGTCCTTGTCGACCATGATGATCGAGGCCGCCGTCTTGCCGAGCGATCCGGCGCTGCCGGTAGCGACTCGGATCGCCGTGGGCTGGTAGCCAAATTTGGCAACGAAGGCGGCTTCCTCGGCGGGGAGCAGCTCGCGCCCGACCGGCGCGGCATGAGCGATGCCACTGGTCAGCGCCGGACCGCCCGAACCCGAAGCGCGGGCTTCCATCGTGACGCTGAGCCGCGGATAGGCCTTGCGCATCATCCGCACCCAGCCGAGCGTCATCTCGTCCATCACGTCCGCGCCGACGACATTGAATTCTTCTTCGGGAACGGTTGTCAGCGCTCCGGGAACCCATACCGGCAGCGCGCGGTCGGCCTGGATATTGTGCTCCCGCTTGGCATATTTCAGTGCCTCGGCCTGGGGCGCGACCAGCGCCGAAGCGGCCAGAGCGCAGACGATCGCTCCAGTGGACCAGGTGAGACGGGAACGGGCAAAACGTCGCATGGTGTTTGTCCTCTCTTGTGTTAGCGAATATGTCGTCGAACGTAGCGGCGGAAATCTGTCATTGACCTGTCGCGGCCGGATCGGGAGTCTAGCCCAGCATGATGAGAACATGGGCCATGCTCGTCGCGCTTCTGGCCGCGGCGCCAGAGGACGCCGATTGGCAGACACGGGGCCGCCCGCTCCCGCCCCGCGAAAGTCGTGCGATCGGACTCGATCCGCGCCTTCAGTTCTATGCTCCATGCCGGTCCGAGCTGACCGGTCAGCACAGCGGCAGCGTGACCGCGATCCTGCCCGATCTGTTTTCGCGCTGGACGCAGGGCTTTTCCAAGGTCCAGCCGGGCGTCGGGATTTCGGCCGCACTGCCATACGGCCCGCCGCAGGGCCGCCTGAGCCAGAGCCTCGATGCGTTCCTCCGGGGCGAGAGCGATTTCGCACTGGTCTCGCGCGAGCTGACCGGCGAGGACCGCGCGACCTACCGGGCCCACCATGGCGGCGAGCCGGTGGTCGTTCCGGTTGCGGCGGGCAGCTGGCGACATTTCGGCTTCGTCGACACCGTGGTGGTGATCGTCAATGCGGCGAATCCGATCGACCACCTGAGTTTTGCCCAGATCGATGCAATCTTCTCGGCGGCCCGTCTGCGGGGGCACCGCGCAGTGAAGAACTGGGGTGAGCTCGGCGTTTCCTCCTGGCCGGACCGCCCCATCCATCTCGTGGGCGGAGCGAGCTGGCGCAATGTGGATTCGGCCCGTTCTGTCGTGATACGAAATCGAGTTCTCAAGGGCGGCGCGTGGCGTGCCGAACTCGCCACGTCGGGTGACGAGGCCTCCGCGCCCGAACGCGTTGCCGCCGATCCCGAAGCCATTGCCATAACCGGGCTCGGACACTTGCCGGCCGGCACCCGCGCCGTGGCAATCTCGGTCGAACCGGGCGGACCGTTCGTGGCGCCCAGTCGCGAAGCTGTCAGCCGCGGCCGCTATCCGCTCAGCCGGACGGTCGATCTGATCCTGCCGCACGAGCGAGACGGGACGATCGAACCGCAGATGGCAGAATTCGGTCGCTTCATGGTCAGCCACGAGGGCCAGCAGATTGTCGCCGATCAGGGCGTTTTCATGCCATTGCGGGCTGCTCAGGCGGAGAATTCGCTCCGCCTGCTCGGGCGCTGTCCTAAAACGTCACAACCGCATTCAATCTAAAGCGATTGAGCCAGTCGGCTGGATCGTTGCTGCCGGCATTCAACCGACTTTTGGGTGTGTAGTGATACAGTGTCGCGTTCAGCAAGAGGTTTGGGTTGACCGTATAGTCCACTGCCAGCGTGTGTTGCAGGTAGTTGGTCGCGATGTTGGTGTTGTCGTGCGAATAGGCCGCGAGCACCGCGTCAGTATCGACCTGCGCATAGCCATAGGTGAACCGCCAGTCATGCGGCTTGTTGGCTCGGCCAACGATCAGGTCCACTCCGAAGCCGCTGTCCTGCGACGTCGCGGCCCCGAAGTTCTTGACGTAATCACCAACTATCCGCACCGGCCACTTCTGGCCAAGCCCCTGCCAGCTCACTGCTGCAATGACATCGAGCAGGTTGAAGTCGGAAACATAGCGGCCGTTCTGAAACAAATTGCTGCGAAAATCGCCCGCATCGCCGCCTGCAACCGAACCCAGCGAATAGTCGTAATAGCCGGCGGCTAGTTCGAGCTTGAGATCCCGGGACGGCGAATAATCGAACCCCAACTGGCCGCCGAGCATTCCACTATCGGGACCCGCCGCAACTTCATCGACGATGAAATACATGGCTGTCGCCTTGAGGTTGGCACCGCTGCCAAGCGACATGGCATAGGCTGCGCTGATCCCTTGCGGCGAAACGTCGCCGTCCCACACCAGTTCGGTCCTTGTAAAGGGCTGGCCTATCTTTCCCGCGTCGATCTGCAGGCTTCCGAACTTTGCGCGGATATAGACTTGGTCGAGGCTGGCGGTGAGCTTGTCGTCGAACCGGGTGAGGGTGATGTCGGTGGTATTGGGGTCATTCGGATCACCGGTGGCGAGTTGGCCGCCAATGGTCAGCCATGGGTTGACCGCGTATGACGCCCGCAAGCGGGCCCGCATGACTCCCCGATTTCGGTCGGGGATGTCGCGGTCGCTGAAGTTGCCCTCATAACGGACCCTGATATCGCCCGAGATCGCAAGCCGAGGCGGCGACGCTGGCTTGGCGGCGGCGGTCGGCAGGGGTGATCCAGCTGAGGCAGCAAGAACGGGTGCCGCAGACGGTGCAGAGGCTTGCGTCGCGGCGACCTTTTCCAATGTTGTCTCAAGTTCGGCGATTCGCTGGTTGGATCGCGCTTGCTCCACACGCAAGGATTCGATCTGCGCGCGCAGTTCGGCGATGACTTCGCCCTGGCTTTGCGCATGGGCGACCGTAGGCAGCGCCGAAGCAAGCAGCGCCGCAACCAGCAAGACGCGCCGCGCGGGATGGCGGAGGTGCGATCGACTTGCGCTGGAACGAACGATCAATTTAACTCTCCACAATGCGGTCGAATTGCCGCCGGCGTAGGCCTGTGCCTGCGTCCATCATCGATTCTTGGGGAAATATTAGAGCCAGTTTGCTGTCGTGAAGCTTTCAAGCTGCACCACCGGCGTGGCGCTGGCGGCTTCGCAGGTAACTCGCAAAACCGGCGTAAATCACCACGATCAATGTGCTGGCGGAGAGGGCCATAATGATCTGGCCCAGCAGCCCCGCCGGCAGCCCGGTATGCAGCGAAATTGCTGCGTAATAGACTTTGGAACCTGCCCCAAGCTGTTCGTAAGGACGAACCGATAACACGCCGCCCGAATTGGCATCCAAATATAGGTAATTGCGCGCATAATCGTGCCAGGCATCGCGAGCGATGGCGATGATCTCAACAGCGTCGCCGGGTTTGTTAGGGATATGGATCAAAGTTTCGCGTGATTTGGGCCAGCGCTTGTCTGCTTCGCGCCATGCGGCATCGATCGAAATTCGCGGTCCGGTTTGCGCTGCGCTGCGCGGCGGCGCGGCAGTCGGCGTAGCATCGAGCGCATAGAGCGAGTTCTCCACCCATTCGAAGGCTTGCGGCAGTGCGGTGAGCGCGCTCATCAGGAAGATCGGGCTCGCGTAGAGCGCCAGCGTCCGGTGCAGGTTGAGGTTCCACGCGCGCCGCTTGAGCCGCCAGTTGATTTGTATGACCAGCTTCCAGCGCGCGCGCAGCAGCGGCAGAACCACGTAAATTCCGCCGCAGATCATCAGCACCGCGAAGCCCAGTGCCCAGCTGCCGGCCAGCTTTGGGCCGATCTTCCAGTAATGCATCGTGTGAAGCTGCTCGATCCGGCCGAACAGGCCGCGATAACGGTTCTGCTCGCCCAGCACTTTGCCCGAGCAGCGATCGAGATAAAGTGTATCATTGTTGGCGAAGCGCAGCCGCGCCGCTGCGCCGGGATTGCTATAGACCCGGATGTAATTGACCGTCGAAGAAGGATGCGCAGCGAGGCCTGCCGCCACCAGCCCGTCGAGCGGCACTTGCTGCACGCAGCGGCTCGACTGCATCAGTCCAGCATAAACCTGCGGCTCGAGCTGCGGGCGGAAGGCGAGTCCGATCCCGGTTACCGCAGACAGCGCGATAAGCAGGCCGAGCACCAGTCCGCTCCATCGATGCGTGCTGAGCACCAGCTGTCGTGCCTTGATCTGCGTCACCACGACGGTCGTGCAGTGCAATTTGAGTGCGTTTCAGCCATTATTTCTCCACCCCTGTCCAGCCGTGATTGCCCTTAAGCAATCGCTGGCACTTCCGCGCCAGCTTACTCCTGCATCCTGTCAAGGGCCTGACACGGCACGATCCTCTGTCAAACCAGGCCAAGCACGCGACAGCCTGCTGAAAGGTTGGTTAGCCAAAGGTCAGTCCAATGGTGGAGAAGTGATGACAATGCAGGGCGAATGCAAGGCAGCAGCGTTCGTTTGGCTGGCGCTGAGTGTAGTAGGTCTGCCACTTCCTGCCATCGCGCAAACGGGGAGCGACACATCCCATACGCTCGAACTCGAAGTGGTTTACAAGGGCGACGCGTGGGCCAATGTCTCGGGTGGCCAGCGGCGCGACACAACCTATCTCGACAACCTCGATCTGGTGGCGTCTTTCGACGGTGAGAAGGGCCTCGGCCTACGCGGTACCCGTTTCGTGGTGTCGGCGCTGTACAACAATCGCAATACATTTTCTGATCGGATCGTTGGCGACACGCAAACCATTAGCAACATTGATGCCGATGGCGCGCTGCGGCTCTACGAGGCCTGGGTGGACTATGATTTCGGCAGAGGCGCACTTAAGGCAGGACTGATCAATCTCAACAGCGAATTTGACGTCAACGAAACCGGCGGGCTGTTCGTCAACAGTTCGCACGGGATTGGCCCCGATTTCAGCCAGATCGGGGCAACCGGACCATCGATCTTTCCGATAACCGGCCTCGGTGCGCGCGCCAGGATAGAAGTCACCCCGCGCTTACAATTCCGGCTTGGCCTATTCGAAGGTGTCCCGGGAAGCGCAGAGCATCCGCGGCGCACCACCATCCGGCTCGATACGCGCGAGGGCCAGTTGCTGGTCGGCGAAGCCGACTATCGACTTGGCGAGAGCGGCCGGTTCGTTCTCGGTGTCAGGCAGCTCAGCGGGCGCGCCGGCGATCCGCAGGATCCCGATAATCTGCCGCGGCAGGCACAGACGGGCGGCTATGCGCTGATCGAGGGGCCGGTCGCGCGGTTCGGCGGCGGCACGCTGGCAGCATTTGCACGGGTCGGCCTGGCCGATCCCGATAGCCACGACATTGCCGGCTATCTTGGGTTCGGCACGGTGTTTTCGGGTCCGCTGCTCGCCGGAGAAGCGCAGCAGGAGCAGATCGGGCTTGCGGTGGGAATTGCGCGAAATTCAGCGCGGTTCAGGCGCGAGCAGGAATTCTCCGGAAACCCGCTTGACCGGCACGAAACAGCAATCGAGTTGAGTTACCGGATTCAGGCGACCCGCTGGCTCGCGCTGCAGCCGGATGTCCAATATATCATCAATCCGGGATCAAATCCGGCGCTAGGCAATGCCTTGGCTGTGGGTCTGCGGTTTGAACTGGGCTGGAAAGGCGGATCTTAGTACGGGCACTTCGCAATCAAGCCGGGATCACTGCCCACTCGCCTGCAAAGCGCGCGCCGCAAACACATTTGTGTAGGTCTGCTCGGGCCGGACACGGGAATAGGCTGGAACGGCGGCCTGCAACACCTTGAGTTCGAACTCCGCAGCGCCGACTGGCATCAGCCCGTCATTTTGATACATCGCCATGCTTTCTGCCAGAGCGCGAACATAGGTTGCGCGATCCCCGCCGACGATCGGCTCCGGAATCAACGCGGCGATCTCTTCCGCGCTGTGGCTGCGGATATGGGCGAGGGTTTTCACAAAGGCCGCGGCGAGATGCTGGGCCGCGCCCGGATCGGCATCGATTCTGGCCTGAGTCATGTAGACCGCCGTTGTTGGAAACAGCGCGCCGAGGTTGCGTCTGGTGCTATCCACGGTGGTCAAGTCGGCAAACAAGGTGGCGACACCTTGCTGTTCGTAAAAGCTACCATCGGGGGTCCGCGCGACGACCAGGTCGGCTTTGCCGTCGCGCAACAGTGCCGCGATGCTCTGTTTGTCTTCAGGCGCGAGCCGGACATAGTCAGCCGGGCTGTGCCTTCCAGCCATAACTGCCGCATTGGCTACCGTGGTCTTGGCCGAGTAGGGTCCACCCGCCACGATTCGCATGCCAACAAGATCGGCCGGGCCGCGCAAGTTCCCCGCCAGCCGATTTGCGACCATTAGCTTAGCGCCCGGCGTCACACCCATTGTCACCACCGCAGCCATGGGCTTTCCGGCGGCCTGCATGGCGACCGCGTGGTGCCAATAGGCAATCCCGGCATCTGCGCGGCCGGTGGTGATCGTTTCGTCGATCCCCACATCGTGACGAACGTCCATCAAAGTTACGGTATAGTCTCGGTTATCGAGGTGCCCGAGGCGCTCGGCGACCAGAACAGGAAAGTTGCGCAATGCGTCGATCCCGTCGACCACGACGACCA
>JANLSP010000704.1:0-18979 GCA_031362485.1 Novosphingobium sp. | reverse complement strand
GGTCCAGCGTGTCGGTGACGTCTTCGGCCCGCATGTTGGTGCACAGCTTCCAGTCGATGTTGTAGCGCGAGAAGTCGTCGAGCACGGTCGACAGATACATCCAACCGGCACTGTCAGAGCAAAATTGCTGGCCGGGCAAGGGGCTGGTAGCAGCCGTTGCAGCGGCGTCCTTACCCTTGCCGATTGCTTGGGTGACCAGCGCAGCAAAGTGGTCCGGTACGCACGAGCTGAGTTTCGCGAGCAGAGCGGCCGACCTTGATCAGGTGCAAGATCGGCCGGAGCTGAATCAGAACTTGTACTTGATCCCGAACTCGATGGTCCGTGGCCGGCCTGGCAATTCCAGCGGTACGGACACCGTATCGAACGCGAGGACCGAAGCGATATACTGCTTGTTGAACAGGTTGCGAACCGAGGCGCTGATTTCCCAGCCGTTCCAGCTGTAGCTCGCGTTGAGATTGGTGGTCTCGTATCCTGGAGTGCGGTACAATGCCAGGACCTGGCTGGTCGTCACACCTGCGGGAAGTGTACCCGGAATACCGGGATAGGCAAAGCCTGCGGGCACGCCCTGGTAATCGTTCGTGTAGCTTGATGTGTAGTTTTCTTCGGCGGTAAGTTGGAACTTGCCGGGGCCGATGTCTTGCGAGAATGTGACCGAGGCGTTGAGCGAATGCTTGGGCGAACGCACCAGCGGAACGCCGGTGAGGTCGATCTGCAAAACGGGCGGCGGTGCCGGGGTGTATTGCGTGATTTTAGAATCGACATAGGTATACTGCAAATTGACGCGGAGATTGCTCGACAGCACCGCTGTCATGTCCGCATCGAAACCGCGACCGCGCGCCTTGCCGGCATTGGAGACAAAGGACACCAACTGACCGCCGGTGATCAGGTTCTGTGCCAGCTGAAGACTGCTGTAGCGATTTTCGAACAACGCAAGGTTGAGCTGCAGGCGCTTGTCGAACAGGCGCGATTTGAGCCCGATTTCGTAGGCGTCGACATTCTGTTCGTCAAAATTCCGCAGCGCGAAGGCACCCCCATTGAGGCCGCCCGGGGAGTTGCCCTTTGAAAAACTGGCGTAAGCAGTGACATCAGGCGCAATCTTGTAGCTGAGGTTGGCACTGCCGGTGACCGCATCGAAGGTGCCGCGGCGGTAGGTTATCGGCGTGGTCGGGATCAGGAAACCCAGCCTGCTGCGAAAAGCCTGTCCGGCCGTGCCGTCAATCTCGTCTACGCCATAGCGGAGCCCGACGGTGAGGTTCAGGGCATCGGTAAAATCATAGCCCAACTGGCCAAAACCGGCATAGGCAATCGTATGGGTATAGGCAGGCTGGAGCAGCGCCGCGAAGTTGGCGAGATCATATTGTGCGGATCCCGGCCCAAATGTCGCAAAAGGTCTGGTGATGTCGAAAATTTTTCCGCCGCCCTGCTCGACCTTCGAATCCATGAAATACACGCCGAAGAGATAGCTCAAAGGGCCATCCGACTTCGACACACGCAGTTCCTGCGAAATGCGCTTCTCGTAATAAGGGCTGGAGCCAACAGCCCAGCTCAAGCGCGTATTGTCGAGCGAGAACGACGGATCCAGCGTCGCGTGCTGGTAGTCTGAGAGCGATGCCAGTTCGCCGAAAGGCGTGTCGAAGCGCAGATCGAGCGTGACTTGCTCACCCTTGATCTTGTTGCGCGGCGGTGTGACGATCTGACCGTCCCAAACGGAATTCCCGAAGGTGAGTGCGGCGCGCGCCGCGGGACTCGTGGGATTGAAGAAGAGCACCTGCTGGCCCAGCGGGGGCCGAACACGACCGGCGGTTACAAACGGAAAAGGAAGGTCGTCTCGATAGATGGCGGCGGAGAGCCGCGCGGTGAAGCGATCGCTTGGTTCCCACAAAATCTTCACACGACCGATCTGGCGATCATACCCGCCCGAACGATTGCCGGTCACGCTGTCATAAACAAAGCCATCACGCTTCTCTAAAAGCCCGTATGCACGAACCGAAAGGGTATCGGATAACGGGATCGAAACTGCGCCCTGCACATGCCACAGGTTTTCCCCGTGCACCGAGCTGAAACCGTAGCCCGCGTCGATATAGCCTGAAAAGTCTTTGGTCGGATCGACCGTTGCGATATTGAAGGCGCCTGCGAACGACGAACGACCATAGAGCGTGCTCTGAGGCCCCTTGGCTACTTCGAGCCGCGCAGTGTCGGTCCGGTTGATCACCGTCGACAGAGTCGGAAGCACGAAAACGCCATCCTGGAAAATGCCGACCGCAGAATTGGACGGACTGCCCGCGATAGTCCGGTTGCCAAAGCCGCGAATACCAACGGCAGGGATTGGGCCTACTGTCTGAAATGTAACGCCCGAAACCAAAGATTGGACGTCGGCAAGCGAGTCCATGCGTGCCACGTCGTCGCCGACGATGGCCGAGACACTGGCCGGAATATCCTGAAGACGCTCTTCCGTTCGCCGGGCCGTGACAACAATGTCGCCAATCGTGTTGTCGTTGCTGTCCGCCGTGTCTTGGTTGGCGGGGACGGTTTGCGTCGTCTGGGCATGAGCCGCACCTGCCGCCGAAAGGGCAAAGGCAATGGCCATTGAGGAACTTGCGATGAGCCGGTTACCGGCGCTTGTCCGATGCCGGAGTTGCGGCCTGGAAAAATTGTTATTCATGGTTTCTCTCCCTGTCATTTGAATTTTGATATATGGTGACCTAGTCTCTTGGCGCCGTCAATTCAAAACTGACGATTTCAGCCGGTCAATCTCTTCGAACATTGCGCTGAATCCCGCGATGGCGAACTCGATAACTGCACGGTCCTCGAAGCGCCCTTCGACGATCTTGGTGGCGACATGGCCGACAACGATCTCGGGCGTGCTGACAGCGCGCGCGAGCGCGCTGACAACGGTTTCGCGGATCTGATATTGCGCCCTGACGCCGCCGGTCACGGCTGGCGACGATGTCACGATCAGGACAGGCTTGTCCCTCAAGGGCGAACCATTGTGCGGACGCGACGCCCAGTCGAGCGCATTCTTGAGAACGCCGGGAATTCCGTGATTATATTCCGGCGATGAAATGACCAGGCCGTCCACACCTCCAATCTGGTCGCGGAAATGCTGCACGGCTACGGGCAGAGGATCGACGTAAAGATCCTGATTGAAATGAGGCAACGCGCCGATGTCGGCATAGTCAAAGCTTGCTTGCGCAGATGTCGCCTCTGCCAGTGCATTCAGCACGGCAGTGGAAAAGGAATTGGTGCGCAGACTGCCCGAAATTCCGAGCAGTCGATATTTGGCAGACATTCGATAAATCCTTTTCGGGCAAACCGTCAAAGAGTGGTGGTCGCGCGCTCCACGACGACATTGGTCAGAATCCCGATGCCTTCGATCTCGATTTCGGTGACGTCGCCCGGACGCATGAAAACCGGCGGAGTACGCGCATATCCGACCCCCGAGGGCGTTCCGGTGGCAATTACGTCGCCCGGCTCCAGTGTCATCGCTTCGGAGAGGATGGCTATCAGCGTGGCGACATCGAAGATCATGTCGGCCGTGCTGCTGTCCTGCATGATTTGGCCGTTGAGCCGGGCGACAAGGCGCAGGCCCGAGGCGCCTGCCGGAAGTTCGTCGGGGGTCACGAGGTCAGGACCGAAACCGCCCGTTCCGTCGAAATTCTTGCCCATGGTCCACTGGGTCGATTTGCGCTGGAAATCGCGCACGGAGCCGTCGTTGAAGCAGCTATAGCCGGCGACGTAATCGAGAGCATTTGCCGCAGCGACATTGCGTGCGGTCTTGCCGATGATGACGGCCAGTTCCGCTTCATAGTCGAGCTTGTCCGAGCACTCGGGATAGATCATCGCCCCACCCGGCGCGGCAAGCGATGTTGTGCAGCGCATGAATACCGCCGGATAATCCGGAATGGGGTTTCCCCCCTCGATGGCATGGGCACGGTAATTGAGGCCGATGCAGACTATCTTGCCGGGATTTGGCACCGGCGGCAGCACTTCCACGTCGCCGATGGCCAATTCCCCTGCCGCCGAGAGCGCGGTGCGTTTCTGGGCGAGTTCGACAGCGGAAGTCGCGTCAGGATAAACCTGGATTGTATCACCAGTTCTTGTTCCATGACGGACAGTCCCGTTCTGGCGAAATGTCACGATACGCATTTGATTTCTCCGTTCTGCTCAGACTGACGTTCTGGCGAAAAGGTTTTGATGCAGGCCGCGTAACTCGGCCTTTTGGACCTTGCCCATGGCGTTGCGGGGCAATTCGTCGACAATGATCGCGGTCTTCGGACGCTTGAACGCCGCAAGTTCGGTGCTGACTGCCGCGGCAATATCCTGCGCAGTGATTGGCGACCCCTGCACCCGCGCGACGATGGCGACGACAGCTTCACCAAAGTCCGGATGCGGCACACCGATGACGGCACTTTCGGCAACGCCTTCAATCCCGTCGATCACCATTTCGATTTCTTTGGGATATACGTTGTAACCGCCCGAGATGATGAGATCCTTGGCGCGGCCGACGATGCGGACATACCCGGCCTCATCCTGGGTCGCGATGTCGCCGCTGATGAAATAGCCGTCGCCAGTGTGATCCTCTGCGGTCTTTTCAGGATTGCGCCAATAGCCTGCAAACATGTTGGGGCCCTTCATTTCGAGCACGCCGGGTTCGCCAGTTTTGGCAATCACCCCATTTTCGGCCATCACCCGCACCGAAATTCCCGGAAGCGCCGGCCCGACACTGCCGGCAGTGCGCGGCCCCTCATAGGGGTTGGAGGTCACCATCAGCGCTTCGGTCATGCCGTAACGCTCAAGAATGACATGCCCGGTCCGCTCCCTGAACTCCTCGAATGTGGCATCGAGCAGTGGGGCTGAACCGCTGACAAAGAGCCGGATCCCAGCGCACAGCGCCTTGTCGAAAGCTGGTTCGGCGAGCAGCCGTGTGTAGAAGGTCGGCACTCCCATGAACACTGTGGCGGACGGCATTTCGCGAAGGACGATTTCGGCATCGAAGCGTTCATGAAAGAGGATGGGCGAGGCATGCAGCAGGGCGCAGTGCAGCGCCACGAACAGGCCGTGGGCGTGGAAGATGGGCAGGGCGTGCAGCAGAACGTCGCTGTCCTGCCAATGCCAGGCCTGGCCAAGGACCAATACGTTTGAGGATAGATTGTCGTGTGTCAGCACCGCGCCTTTTGAGCGACCGGTGGTGCCGGACGTGTAAAGGATCGCTGCCGCATCGCCGGGCTCCGCGTGCACGGTGGGAAGATGGCCGGCTATTTTCGACCACGGAGAAGCTTGCAGATCGCCGGAAATTAGCGCGCGCGCGCCCTCGAATCTAGCATTTTCTCCCGGCAGGCCGGGACTGGCGACAAGCAGCGAGGGCTCTGCGTCCGACAGGAAATACGCAAGTTCGCTTTCCTGATAGGCGGTATTGAGCGGAATGAAGACGGCTCCGGCGCGCAGGCAGGCGAGGTAGAGAATGACGGAAACAGGCGACTTGTGCGCCTGAACCATGAGACGATCGCCTTTACGGATGCCTGTGGACTGCAACCAGGCAGCCGCCCGGCCTGTCTCATCGAGCATGCCCGCATAGGTCAGCAGCGGCTTTGCAGCGACCACCAGGAACGGCCGGTCCGCATGGGCAGTCGCTGCTGCCTCAAACAAAGCGAACACGTTGCTGTTCGAAGAATCGGACAAAACCATCTTGCTGGTAGCTCTCTGACTCAAAACTGGATGGTCAGGCGACTTGCCTGAATGGGGGTGACAACATCTCGGACAAATGCCTGATGGCGCGGGTCAGCTTGGTAGGACTTCCACGCCGCCTGGTCGGCAAAAGTGGCGACTAGCGCATAGTCCCCATTGCCTTCGCGGAACGCCAGGTCCGGGCCGTGGCTTATGACTGCACCAAGATCGGAAGCCAGGCCGGTGAGTTTGTCGGAAAATGCTGAAACCTGATCGCTGGTAACGCCGGGAACCCATTTGAAGATTACAATGTGCGTAACCATCTGCGCCTCCCCAGCGTCACAACCAAGACCAGTTCGCCGCTTGATTTTCGAGGCGTGGGCGAATCGATGGTGATCAATTTTATAATAAATGAGTTATCTCTCATAATGAGAGTCTTGTCAATTAATGGTGCCGAGTCGTCACAGCGGTCTGCATCATTGCGCTCGCTATACCTCTCGATTTCGGCAGCCTTAGGCATTGGTCCGGGCCAGCATCGTCCAAGCGGAGGCGACAAGCGCGCCGACATCCCCCAAGGATGACGTCCCGAATATGTAGTAATCAGGCCGAACCAGAACCGCATCCACATCGATCTGGTCGAACCAGGCGTTATAGGTTCCGTCCACGTCCAGCGTGTCACCCTGCGGACCAAAATCTGCGATAATGATCCCCATCTCCCGGCCGATTTTCGCGGTAGTCGGTGCAAAAGTCGCAGCGTTGTCTTTGCTGCGCATCAGCAACTGCCAACCCTTGCCAACAACGTCATCGAACAGGCCCTCGCGGCCTCCCCTTCGAACCACACCCTGCACCGAGAGATAGCCGGATTGAGCGTCGTCGAACCGGTAGGCACCGGCATAGCCGAGGCGCGGCTCTGGTGGTGGCTTCACGCCGAGCTCCGGGTCTTGCATCGCCGCTTTCATCCGCATGTCGCGGGCAGCAACGTCGTCCGGGTCGAGCATGCAGATCAACCGGCCGATTTCAACCGCCTGTCGGATGATTTCGCACACATGTTCACGGCGTTCAGGGCCGTAGGATTCGAGCAGCTCTTCCGTCGCCCCCTTGCCAAGCACCTCGGCCAAACGCCAGCTCAGCGCAAACGCATCGCGCATGCCCGAGCACAGACCTTGCCCCAGAAATGGCGGCATCAAGTGTGCGGCATCGCCAGCCAACATGACGCGGCCGGTCTTCCACTGGTCTGCCCATGACCCCCGGAACGTATAGACGACATGACGCTCCAGTGTCGCGTTGTCCGGGTTGATGTTCCAGGGTTCCAGCAGCTTCCAGGTCGTTTCGGCAGTATTGAGTTCCTCGATGGACTCTCCCGGCAAACGCATGAATTCCCAGCGCCGACGCATCGGCCCGCTGCCGACAAGGGTTGTTGGGCGGGCGGGATTGCAATGCTGGATGACATAGGGCGACCAGACCCGCTCCTCGCGCGGAACGACGTCCACCACCAGCCAATCGTAGGCAAAACCAAGATCGATATGTTTGCTACCAAGAAGATCACGCACCGTACTTCGTGCGCCATCGGCACCAATCACATAGCGCGACTTTACCGCTGTCCGCTTTTGTCGATCACCCGGATCGGCAAATTCGAGCTCGACATGGCCTTCGCGTTGATCGAGCGCGACGAGTTCATGCCCATGATGAATCCGCACACGTGGCGACAATTCGAGCTTGCGGAGCATCATCGCTTCGAACTCGGGCTGATAGAACATGTTCATTTGCGCCCAGCCGGATGCGCCGGGCCGGTTCCAGTCTATCTTGAGCAGCGTCTCGAAATTCTTGTCCTGAAATTCGTAATTTTTGCCCGGCCCCATAACCGGATCAAGCAAAGGCGAAAGTTCGGCCATCAGGCCCAGCCCTTGCATCTGGCGGATGATTTCATGATCGACACCGCATGCGCGAGGCAGCGGATAGAAGGTCGGCCAACGCTCATAGAGGTCAACCGGAATACCCTGCTGATCAAGCAGCAGTGCGGCAAAAAGCCCAACCGGACCTGCGCCCACAATGACGACGTCTTTCATCGAAACCCTTGCCTTCAATTGATCAAGTGGACCTGGGATTATTTCCTCGTGATCGCTTTCAGGAATTCGATCCTGCCTTCGGCGCAATGCTGGCTCAGCACATTGGTCTTCATATCGGGCTGATGTTCGCGGTTGGGCTCGGGGACATAGGGGTTGCCGGTCCAGCCCTGCAGGCGGCAGACGCGCTTTTTGATGCGCCAGCCACTCGCAGTCCGGACGAGTTCATCATCGTACCAGCCGGTCCCCAGCCAGTTCGGCCCGCCTTCGGCATCGTCGCGGATCAGCAGCCAGTTGCCATAGCTGAAGGCGTTGGCCGTATCGCCATCGACATGCACGACATGGCCCATCATCGTGTGCTGGTGGCTGTCGAGCGTCTTGTGAAACATCTCGAAGGAGGCCTTGAACTCGTCGAGTCCATGCCATCCAGCCCCTGCGGGACCAAAAACGGCCTCGACATCATCGGTAAAGATCAGGTCGAACAGATCCCAGGCGCGGGCATCGAGCGCGAAGCCGTAAAGGTTCAGGATGTTGATGATCTCAACCTTGTCATTGTCGGCCATGCTTGCTCTCCTCGTTCCGCTTTGTTTTTTCCTGCCCTTTCTTCCCAAGTGAAATGCAAGGGGGCGGCAGCTCTAAAATGAGAGGTATCGCATAATGAGAGTACCGTCAATATATGCCTTCTAGCCGCGCCGCGTCACAGTGGTACCGTCTGCTTGACACCGTGCTGCTTGCTTCCTAGTCAAAAAATGACGTCTATCTCATTATGGGGATGGTCGGACCAAGGTCGGCGCGACAGCCAATTGAGTGGGCGCGGGCTGCAAGCTGAGATAGGTTTCATGCCAAAGCGAAAGAGTGAAATTTCTCCGCGAGAAGCGAAGCGTGCGCGCACCCGTGCCAGACTGACTGAAGCGGCATTGCGTCTCATGGCAGAGCGCGGGATCAACGCGACATCGGTCAGCGAGATTGCCGCCGAAGCCGAGCTCGCCAATGGAACTTTCTACCTCTATTTTCGCGACAAGGCGGAAATTGTCGCGGCGGTGTGTCAGGCAGTGACCCTCGCAATGCACAATGAGATGAGCAGTATGCGTCTGTCGCTGGAGGACGGGGCTTCGCGCGTTGCATTCGGGACGCAGCAGTTCATCGAAATTGCTGCGGCCGAGCCAAATTGGGGGCGACTGCTGGTTTCGGCCTTTACCGAATTTGAAGCGATAAAAAACGACATCTCCCGCTACTTGCGGCTCGACGTCGCGGCTGGCATCGAACAGGGCCGGTTTACCGAGCCAGTCGACGAATTCGTGATCGATATGCTTCTGGCTGTGCTGCGAACTGGAGTGATCTCGCGTCTCGATGGTGACGATGCCGAGGTCGGCGCTCGGGCAGCCGAGTATCATCTGCGAATATTGGGAATGGGCGCAGCAGAGGCACGGACTGTCCGCCTCGCTGCAGATCAGGCAGTAGTCCGGGCAAACAGATTATGAGGGCGATGCCGGCCTTGTGAACGAAGGTGGCCGCTTTTCCATAAATGCTGCATAGCCTTCGGAGAAATCACTGCCTTGCATGGCTTCGACAAACCAGCCCAGACTCTCATTATCCTCAATCGGCGTTTCGCCATGGCCTGCACTGCGCAGCATCCGCTTGCTGTGATGCAGCGTGAAGGGCGAACCGTTCAAGATTGCCTGCAAGGCCGATGCGAGTTCCGTGTCGAACCGTCCGGGCGGCAGCAGTTGCTCGACAAGCCCGATGGCAGCGGCTTCGGCGGCATCGATGGCTACAGCCGTAAAGATCATCCGGCGGGCTTGACTCTGACCGATGGCGGCAACCAGACGATGGAGGTCGCTTCGCAGATAGAGCGCACCCAGCTTTGCCGGCGTAATGGCAAAGCGCGCATTCGCGGCTGCGACACGAAAATCTGCTGCCAGTGCCAATGCGACTGAAGCCCCGTAGCAGTTGCCCTCTATCGCGGCGACGACTGGCTTGGTCGCTTTTTCGACTGCCAGCATAGCGTCAGCCATTGCTTGTCCGTAGTCACGGCAGCTTGCAGCTTCGCCGCGCAACTTCCCGAATTCAGCAATATCATTGCCGGATCCGAAATGATTGCCAGCACCGCGCATGACGATCACTGCCACTCCAGCCTCCGCCTCCGCTTTTGCAATCAAGGAGGGCAATGCGCGCCACGTAGATTGCGACATGGCGTTGCGAGCTGGCTTTCGATCAAACAGGATCGTTGCCACGCAGTTTGCGAAATTCAGCGAAGCGCCGCCGGTTTCTTGCATTATGCAGCTCCTTGAAGCGACCGCACCCGCCACAGCAGCGCAAGGGCAATGAGCGGAAGAACTGGTAACAGCATCAGGCCCAGATCGTAAGAGCCGGTTCGGTCGAAAATGGTGGCCATCGCCATCGGCCCGACCATTGCGCCCACCAGAGTAAGTCCGAAGCATGTGCCAAAAATGCGGGCATATGCAGACCGGCCAAAGCGGCGGGCGATGACATAGCCCATCACATCGACTTCGGCCCCTTGCACCGCGCCGAGCAGGAAGCTCGCTGGCAGGGTCCATTGCAGACCATTCAACAGAAGGATGAAGCCGACGGCCTGACCGATGAAGAAAACACCGGCTACCCGCATGACCGAATACCGGTCGAGCAGAATGCCTGTGACCAACCGGCCGAAGAGTGATCCCACCGCGCCAGCCGCCAAAACAGTGGCGATCTGACCGGGCAAAGCCCCACGATCTGAAAGCAGTGCCGGTAGATGGAAATTGCAGCCTACGACGGCGAAAATGATGAGCGTAAACGAACTTGTGTAAAGCCAAAAGTCGCCGGTTTTCAGGGCTGAGAGAAGTGATTCACTGGTATCCACGCTGCGCGTCGTTTCGCCAGGCGAGACGTCGTGGGACAGCCGCCCCACATCGTCGCGCACCAGGACGAGGACATTGATTAACCCGATCACCAGCGCGGCTGAGCCAACGGTGACAAAGGCCGTTCGCCAGCCGCTCAGTTCTATGGTCCGCGAAATCACGAATGAGAAGATGGCGACACCAACCGCCAGTCCGGTCGAGGTCACCGCCAGGGCGAACCCGAGCCGCTTGTCGAACCAGCGCTGCGCCAGCGACATGAAGGCCGGGTAGCTCGCAAGGTTGCCCGCCGCCACCGCGATCATGATCAGGATGATCAGTTCTGCGTAGGAGCTAGCCAGAGACACGGCCGCGTAGCTGGCGCAGCCAAGAACAGATCCAACCGCTATAATCCGCCGCGGGCCGAACCGGTCGACCAGAAAGCCTGCAATCGGTAAGATGATCATATTGGCAAGCGACGCCATCGCCACGACGCCTGAGAATGCGGTTCGCGACCAACCAAACTCGGCCGTCATCGACTTGAGGAACAGGCCGAGCGGTTGCATGAGAATCGCAGGCGTCGACAAGGCCATGCCGATAAAACAGCCAAGCAATACGAGCCAGCGCCTCAAACGAATTCTCCCTTATGCCGCAAACTGTCCGAGCACTCGCTTCTGGCTAAGCGACGGATTTTCACCGCTGACCAAGTCGTCCGGCAAAACTCGCTGACCAGTCCTTCATCAACTGGAACTCGGGTTCGCCCTTGATATTATCGCGCGTCGTCTGCTCGATCTGCTCGTTCGTGGCGTTGATATCCCAGGTTCCCGCATAGGGCTGGGCAACGTGGAACGGCGTATCGACATAGGTCTCCACACCATTGCCCTCGGGATCGTTGAAATAGAGCGACCAGGCATTGCCATGATCGATCTGCAGAATCTCGCCAACACCCGCATCAAGCAGGTTAGCATGAATTATTCGCAAGTCGTCCAGCGTGCCGGTGCGGAATGCCAGATGATCTACCATCACAAAGTCCGAAGGCCCGGTGATCGCGCCACCAACCATGGCGATCTGATGGTGCGCATTCGGATCCTGGCTCAGAAAGACGAGTTCCTGTTCGTCTCCAGGGACAGGGCCGTAATTGGTCACCTCGAAGCCGAGCACCTTGCAATAGAAATCCTTCAGCGCTGGAAGATCGCGAGCCGACAAGGTGCTGTGGCCCATCGCCAGACGCGGGCGTAGTCGAGCTTCACTGGCCTTGGCTCCATTGTCTTGCGATAGAGTCGTCACTTCATTTCTCCTTTGATCTAGACAGTGCCGCGCCGAGTCAGGCGGCTTTCAAGGGGGCGGGTGCAAAACGGTCGAGCGTCGTGATCCCGGCGAAGTTGTGCGGCTGAATTCCCGCCATCAACCGACCAAAATTCTCCGAAAGCGCCTCCAGATTGAGCGCACCGTGGAGAGTGATAACCCGGGCGTCGCGCCACGCCCGCTGAATTGGCTCGAAGCTCAGAATCGCGGTTGATCCTGAATTTCTCTGGAGAAGCTCGATCGCTTCAGCGCACCATTTGGCGGCATATGCAGTCTCGGTGAGAACGCGCGCACTGAACATCTGCATATAGTCGGGATCTGCCGGGGTCCCTGCTGCGGCGAGTCTTCCCAACCGGTCTGTCTCTTCCGCATTGGCGCGAGCCATCAAGGTTGCGGACTGGATCTTTGAATGCACTTCGGCCAGCATCAAATGGGTGAGCGGCGCTTCCAGCTGATTTTTGTACGTGGTGCCGCGGATCGGCCGATTGGCGGAGCGCTCCAGAAAGCGCTCGAGCGCACCTTGGGCGAGGCCGATCGACATCCCGGCCATCAGGCTGAACGCCCAGCCGAGCGAAGGTGCCTTCCACAGCGAGCCCTTCAGGCCGCTTTCGATTGTGGCACTGGTAATCTCGCGAAAGTCGACGCAGCGATAGTTAGGAACGAACAGCTCTTCAGTTTGCAGCATGAGTGAAACACTGCCCGTAGCGCACATCCCGGCGACATCCCAATCGTCGAGGAAACGGAGTTCATCGCGCGGCACCTGAACGCCGAGCAGAAATGTGCCATCGCCTTCATCGGCGATGCACCCCAGATTGGTATAGGGTGCCCACAAGGCGTCGCTGCCGAATGTCCAGGGGCCGCCAGAAATGACCCAGCCACCATCGGCTCGCTTTGCCCGCCCCTTGGAGGCGGGGAAGTGGCTGGAACCGGCCACGCGGGGTCCGGTCCATTCGGGCGCGTAAACTTCTGCGATCACGCGCGGACCAGAACCTGCCGGAATCCAGTTGGTCGACGCTGCAACCCACACGGTCCAACCGGCTGAGCCATCCCATTTGGAGACTTCGCAGATCATATCGAGCTGCTCGCGGACGGACAGTTCATAGCCGCCATATTCGGCCGGGCTGCCAATATTGAACACACCCGTGGCGTCGAGATCGGCGATGGTTTCGTCGGTATGGCGACCAGCACGCTCAGCGTCTGGAGCGCGAGCGCGCAAGGTTGGACCCAGGCCGCGGATCTTTTCGAGGATCGTTTCACACAGTTCTGATTTGTCTTGAATGTCAGTCATCGGCTTGTCTCCCTTTCTGGTGAATGCGCAGCCTTCGCTTGTGCGGGTTCGCGCCAGTCAATTTGAATTGTTCAGGTCAAACCGGCCCAGCAGGCACAATCGGAAGCTGGATGTAACAAGGGTGGTCCGGCCCGGTATGGATACGATTGACCGCGCCTTCGTGATAACTTGCGTCATAGGCACGGGCTGGCGCACCATCGGGAGCCGATGGCTGAATGTCCACGCGGAGCCGGGCCCCCTTCGGGATCAGGGCGCTGCTAGGATTGAGCCCAACCTCAATCTGCACAATCTCATCCATCTTCAGCGGAGTATGGTCCGCCTGGGCGTGGGTATGCACTGGCCAGTATTCCGTCGAACGAGCGTCATCGATCTTGCGATGCGAAACCTTGAGCAGGCCGTGCCCGACGGCAGCGGCAAAAACCGGATGAGATGGGTGTATCGCAGCATCATAGCGGATTTCCCGGCCCTGCGCGTCGAGCACCCTGAGTGAAACGAAAACGTCCATGTCGGCACTGGTCGAGGAAACCCAAAGACCTACCTTCATATAACCGATCAGCACCATGTCCTCGGTCATGGGATCGCTGACGAAAGAAATGCCGGTCTGCCAGCGCGGTGTGCCCCCGACCGGCCCCATCGGGGAGAGGACGGGCTGCCCCAGATCGAGATGCGCGTCATAGGCAGCACTGCTTGTGGCGGAAGGAGGGGTCTGCGTGATGCGCAACAGATCGTTGCGGCGGGAATCGCCCTGCCACTCGGAAGGGGAAGCATCGAGATACCACCGCCGGTATTGGGTTCTGGCTAAAGGCCATTCGCCCTCTGCCATCAGGCAATAGTTTCCATTGCCGGTCCGCAACTGGATCCGCACCGGAGCTTCTTCCGTCACGCCATTATCGAGGCCCTTCAGCCAATGATCGAACCAGCGCTGATGATCGGCGATTGACGCGTCACTGTAGCAGCCGGGAAACCAAGCATCGATGAAATCGAACTTCTTCGCCTTTGCCCCGGTTGAGTGAATGAACGTCTCGCTGCTGCCGAGCTGGTGAATGACCGCCCCGGCCTGAGGGCCGACGATCCAGACAGGCGCAGTTGCCTTTTCGATTTCGGGCCGCATGAAAATTGAGCCATGCGGGCCATAAGCGTCGGGATCGTTGAACGGTGTTGCGTGGACACGGGCCATCCAGTCGGTTTCCCGGCGCTCCCCGCAGAAATTGCCGCCGGACCAGGCCTTCCACCACCAGTTCCAGAAACCTTCACCAAATATGCCGCCGCCGTATAAGGCCTCGTTGTAAATGTCGGCATCAGTGCCCTGTGCAACCATGGCTTTGAGGTGAGGCGGCTGAAGGCTGGCGACATTGTGCTGCGTCATAGCGAGATAGGACATGCCCCACAGGCCGACATTGCCATTTGACCAGGGCTGGATGCCAGCCCACTCGATAGAGTCGTAGTAATCCTCGGCCTCCTGCCGACTGAACGGAGCCTGCAAGCCTGGGCTGTTGCATACGCCCCGGGCATCGACGCGAATGCAGATATAGCCTTTGGGAACCCACACTGCGCTATCGACGCTTTCGTGGTTCTCATATTGCAGGCCATCGGGATTGCCCGAGAAATAGCGATCTTCCAGCGCTTCCTTGGCCTCGGCTTCCGCTTCGTTGCAGATGCATTCGTGATAGAAACTTTTGCCGTAAAAGCCCTTGCTCATAATGACCGGATAATGGCCTTCCTCAGCGGGGCGGAAAATGTCGGCGCAGACGTATGAACCGTCGCGCATGGGGATGCGCACTTCGGTTTGTTTGATAATTCCGCGAATGTTGCGGCGCAGCTCGTTGCGTGCGGCTGCACCATTGCGAAGTCTGCGCGGCTGGTTCGCGCTGAAGACACCGGGGGCGTCATTTAGCATGTCAAATATCTTGCAGACGGTGGGGTCTGCGGCGAAATCCGTTTCACTCAATGCCCAGTTGACGAACATCGGACCAAGCAGATCGTGAACAGCCGGAGCGATAGCCACGCCGCATTCGATATCGCCCTGATTGTCCAGCGACTGGACCAATCGCGCAAGGTTGGTGATGGCCGGAACGTGCAGCCTGTCAATCTTGCTATCAACGCTGTTGACCAGCCCGGCAAGATTGATCCTTGGCGCTCCTGCGGCCGTTCCGAGGACGATGCCACCCACGAAAAACGTAACGCCTTCACCCGCGCCATACTCAAATTCGCCGCGTTCGTTGGTGAAACCTGACCTGCTGGGCGACGCATATTTCAGGCCGCAAATCGGACCGGAGAATATGCCGGTCAGCACCGTTTCACCAAAGATTGGAACGATGCTCATTGCGCGGCCTTCACCGGAATTTGCAGATAAGATGCGCGGTCACCTCCCGTATGGATGATGTGGCGGCCTTGGTTGCAAGTGGGCACATTCTCGACCATCGGCATCGGTCCGCCAACGATGTTGTGCCCCGTGACGATCAGTCGCAACTGCTCTCCAGGATACAGGATCAGACCGACAGGAAACAGGTCGATGTCCAGCGCGACGACTTCGCCCGGAGCCAGTTTCTCCACCCGATCAAAGCTGTGGGCCGGAATTTCGTCGGTGCTGCGGGTTTCGTCGAGATGCCGCATCGAGGCGCGAAGTCGCCCGTTCGAACCCTTGTAATTGAGGATCGATGCCCCGTTCTTCGTGATCCCCTGCATCACCGGGCCATTATTGGGCACGGTGATCTGTTCGAGCGGCTGCCCTTCGGCATTCAGCTTCTGCAAGAAGACGAACAGATCGATATCGTCATTGCCATCTGCTTCGATCCAAATACGCAATTTGGGATAGCCGACAAACTGTGTCGGCGTATCGACTTTCAGATGGAAGGTGGCACTTCCGCCTTCATCTACGCCATCATAGCTAACGGTGGTGCCAGTCGCAGCATTCGTCGGCAGCAGCGCACTAGACTCACCATCGAGATAGAGTCGTGTCGTTTCGAAATCGGAAGGTGGAAACGCATCAGCGGGCACGCCAATCCGGTCATTGCCTTCCATGTCCATCAAGGCATAGCGGACCTTCGGCGTGTCCTCCCAACCGTTTTGCTCACCTTTCAGATAATGATCGAAAAACCTGCGCAGGTCGGCAAGGTTCTCCTCCTCATAATAATCCGGCCATTCCATGTTGTTGTGGATGCGCAGCCATTTCTCGCGCGACCCCATGTGCCGCCAGCCGCGGAAGGTGCCCGGCGTGTGAATGCTGTTGGAATAGCTCGCCACGACATAGGCTGGCACGTCGATGCTCTCGAAATCGGGCACTTTCGTTTCCCAGAACGGGCCCATCAGCGGATGCCGCTCAGACTCTGCCGCCAGATCCTCGCGCTGATTGTTGCCGATGAAGCTGCGGGACAGGAAACGCGGAAAACCCAAATCCGGCATACCGCCACGCATCACCAGATCGCGGTAAATGTCACTCATTCCTTCCCACGGCGCGATTGCCGCGAGGTGCGGTGGCCGTTCGGCTGCGACGAACCACTGCGAGATCGCCAGATAGGAGTTGCCGGTGGTGCCGACCTTTCCGTTGCACCAGTCCTGCACCGCCACCCATTCGATAAGATCATGATAGTCCCGGCCTTCCTGGCGGCTCCAGACCAGAATATCGCCCTCGGAATTGAACGCTCCACGCGGGTCGGGATTGCAGACCGCATAGCCATGGGCGCACCAGAAAGCAGGGTCTGGGCCTTCGAATTTCATCAGGCCGGATAGCTGGCTCGGATCCATGCCGAGCATGTCGAAAAGGCTGTTGTACTTGGGCGCATTCCCCGTGCTCTTGCCATAAGGGCTCCACGCGACAATGACCGGGACTTTATCGGTCCCCGCAGGGCGCAGCACATCGACATACATCGTCACGCCGTCGCGCAGCGTAACCGCAACGTCCTTTTCGAGGACAATCTCTACCGGCAGCGGCTGGAAACGCGGCGCAACCTGAAAGCCGACGGGCAGGATCCGGATGCCGGGTTCAAACTCGCTGAACAGGCCCCGATCCTGCTCCTGGCCCATGGGGTTTGCCGGAACAAAGACTGCGTCTTGGTCGGCCATGTTTATCCTCTCTGGCGTTATTCCGGCAGGCGTTCACGAAGCTGAGCCTTGACCGCTGGGTAAGGTATGATATTAGGTCACCAGATGTCTATGTCAACTGGGCGTGTGATTCAGTATCGGCAAACTGGAGAATCCTTCATGGAAGTGGTGAAATTCGATGATGCCCCTTTTTACATTGCACCGGATCACGATGATGTGATTGCGCGCCGACTCCAGGGCGGCGAAGCCAGCTCAGCCGACTTCGTATTGGTCGGGCATTCCACATTTCCGCCGGGCGGCGGCGTGCCGATGGACGCGGCGGCAATCGGCAAGATCTACATCGTGACCGATGGAGTGCTTTGCTTCGATCAACTGGATGGAACCCGTCACACCCTTGCTCGGGGCGACAGCATCCATGTTCTACCCGGCGAAGCACGGGCAGTCGTGAATGACACGGCAGGACCGGCAGCGATGATTGTCATCGTTCCTGCGGTCAAGGGATAGGCCCCGCGAAAACAAGCCATTCGGAGAAGAACACCATGTCAATTTCCAGCGAAGCGGCGCTCTCCAAGGTTATCAGTCTTGATCCGGGATCGCTGAAACGCCCAACTGCCAACGAACTTGTGGGGAAGGTTACAGAGCTGCGACCTTGGCTGCGCAGCATGCAGAGCGAGGCCGAGCGGCAGCAGCGGGTGCCTCAGGAAACGATTGAACGGCTCGACTTAGCTGGGATCTATAGCCTGACAACGCCCGCCAGGTATGGTGGTGCGGACATGGCATCGCGTGACCTATTCCGTATCTACGTCGCCTTGGGCAGCGGCTGCGGTACAACCGCATGGACGCTCTGGGCCTCGACCGGCGGAAACCTGTGGAGCGAGGCTTTTCCAGACCAGGTCGTAAGGCCAGTCTATGACGCCCCTTGGGTTGGCAATCGAACATGTGCAGTTGGCGGAAGCACGAGGCGACTTGCCGGAACAGGCCGGAAGGTCGACGGGGGCTGGATGGTTCGCGGCAAATGGGCCTTTGCGACTGCAAGCGCGCACGCATCGCATGCCTATCTTGCGGTTTTCCATGACGACCAGGACGATAGCAAAGTCGGGATGGTACTCGTTCCACGAGAGCAATATGTCCGGCTGGATGACTGGGACGTTATTGGATTGGCCGGGACTGGCAGCGCGACCATCGCTATCGAGGAGGAGCTGTTCGTCCCTGATGAGCGCTTCAGTTCACCTGAAATTCTGATGCAACGTCTGGCCGAACGAAAGCGCGCCGGTAATGGGCCAAGGCCCGGCGGGCTCGGGCGGTCGATCATGGTCGGGACAGGTAATGCGATCGGCATGGCCGAACATGCGCTTGAACTGTTCCTCGACAGCATCGACAAAAAGCCGATCGCCTATTCCCCGTACAACAGACAAAAGGATGCGCCGGTGACGCATATCAATGTCGGCACCGTCCAGATGCAGATCAAGGCGGCGCGTCGTGTCGCCGAGGCCGCGCTTGATGACCTCGACCGGCTGTATGAAGAAGGCGGCTTAGCCACTCCCGCCGACATCGTGCGCTACCGCGCGGATGGCGCATATGTGTGGGATACATGCGCAACTGCCGTTGAAACGCTTTTCAAGGCATCTGGCGCATCGGGCATCGCGAAAAAGCAGCCCTTGCAGCTTGTCGCACGCAACTGCCGGGCAGGCAGCCTGCATGCGGCGCATAACATCCAGACCTGCATGGAAAACTACGGGCGACAATTGTGCGACGTTGAAAGCAACGTCGTTTCGGCCAGCGTG
>JANLSP010000690.1:0-11651 GCA_031362485.1 Novosphingobium sp. | reverse complement strand
TCGTAGGCTGTGACGATATTCTCGGCGCGCTGGCCTTGGCTCAAGGCGAGCAAATCAGAGGTGCGCGCGGTGTAAAGATAGACGCCTGACCGTCTGTCGATAGGCGTTACTGCCTCAATCTTGTTGGCATTGGCAACGACGACGATCGATTCGCCGCCATCAACGCGGCGCAAGACCTGCGGCGAGATGCGCTGGCGATCAGTATTGCTTTCCGGATCGACAATCGCGGCGGTGCGCAACTGGCCATCCTCCCCTTTCTGGACAATCGCCGATTCATTAAGCTTCCGGTACACGACCTGATACGAGTAGAATTCGGCGAATTTAGGACTGGCGATCGATTCCTCACTGAGAAAGCCGCGTAAATCTTCCGCCATGGTGACGGTTTCCCGGCTGACGTCATACTGGGTCTGCTCGTAATAGCCCCGCGCCAGCTTGTTGGCGTTTTCCAGCAGTCCGCGCGAACTGTCGGAAAACCAGAATTCAACCCCAGACTGGAACAACCACGAGGCAAAGATCACCACCAGCAATGTGGGAATTGCCGAGATCATCGAAAACAGGAACACTAGCTGGACATGCATCCGCCCCGATCCGCCGACCGTTTCGGCAGCGCGCCGCAAGGCCAGGCGGCGCCCCAGCATGACCAAAATAGTCATGGCCGGAACCAGCATGCCGATCAGCAATGTGGCGGTCAGCTCGGATGGCAGAAGTTCGCCTTTTTCCGACTGGACCGAGAGTGTGCGCCAGGCAATCGCTGTCATCAGCGCGAAGGCAATGATCGCGACTGCTTCCACCAGAGCGAAGAAATTAGCCCGGCGCGCGCCGATCTGCACGCGCCGCCACCAGCGCGGCCAACGCCGCCTATTTGATGGGTTCTCGACTGACATCGTTGCAGCATTACAACACTGCTGTTGCTCTGCTGCAAGGATTTTTTCGCGGTCTATCGCTGGGCAAATTGCTCCGGATCAATCTGCAGATCGCTCAGTCGCTTGCGCAGCGTATTGCGATTGATCCCCAGCAAATGCGCGGCGCGCAGCTGATTGCCCCCGGTCTCGCGCAGTATCGCGGCGAACAGAGGTCGCTCGAACGCGGCCAACGCATTGTCATAGATGGTGCCGGGCCTGGGGCGATTGTCACCAAGCCACCGGGTCACGGCGTCGGCGAGTTCAGCAGGCCCTTCCCCGCCGCCTGCATCATTCGGGCGGGTTTGATCGAGCAGGCCGATGACCGTGCTGTCATCGATCAGTTCCTCGCGGGAGAGCAGCGCAAGCCGCATGACGAAATTCTTGAGTTCGCGCACGTTCCCGCGCCAGTTTTGGCGGGCAAGGAGCGCAGCGGCCTGATCACTCAGGCGCCGTCGCGGCAGGCCTTCACCCGCCGCCTGTTGCAGGAAATGTCGCGCCAAGGCTTCGATGTCGTCGGGCCGCTCGCGCAGTGGCGGCAATGCGATCGGCACGACATTGATTCGGTAGTAGAGGTCTTCACGAAACTGGCCTGCGGCGATCATCGGCTCGAGGTCGCGATTGGTGGCGGCGATGATCCGCGCATCGATGCGCACTTCCTCGCGCCCGCCAACGCGCCGGATGGAACCCGATTGCAGCGCGCGCAGTAGCCGGGTCTGCGCCTGCATCGGCATGTCGCCGATCTCGTCGAGGAACAGTGTGCCGCCCATCGCTTGCTCAAACTTGCCGATATGACGCGCCACCGCGCCGGTGAATGCGCCCTTCTCGTGGCCGAACAATTCGCTTTCGATAAGCTCGGCGGGAATTGCTGCCGTATTGACCGCGACGAATGGACCGGCTGCGCGGTGACCCAGCTGGTGGATGGCTTCCGCCACCAGCTCCTTGCCGGTGCCCGATTCGCCCAGAATGAGCACGGTCAGATCATTGCGCAGCACGCGCGTAATCATGCGGAACACCGCCTGCATCGGCGGACTGCGGCCTACCAGCGGCAAGCCCTGCCCTGCGTCGTCCTCGCCCTCATCTGGCTGGCTAGTCGCACGTTGGCCCACCGCCTGGCGCACGGTTCGCGCCAGCTCATCGATATCGAACGGCTTTGGGAAATATTCAAAGGCGCCGGTGCCACTGGCCCGCACGGCGGTGTCGAGCGTGTTCTGCGCCGAGACGATGACGACCGGCAGATCGGGATCGAAGGCTCGCACGGCATCCAGCGTGGCTATGCCATCGCCATCGGGCAGGATTACATCGCTGACCAGCGCCATGAAGTGCGAATCGCGAAGCTGTCGGTCGCGTTCGGCAATGCTGCCGCAGCGAACGACAGCAAAACCCTCGGCCTCCAGCGCGGCCGTTATGACAATGGCGATCGAATCGTCATCTTCAACCAACAGGATGGTCATGCCGCCCGAGTTCCTTTGGCTCTGTGCTGCGCGGTTTCACTGGCCAGCGGCAAATGCAGGCGAAAATGTGTCCAGCCGCCCGCCTCGTCGCGTTCCTGGCTAATCCTCCCGTTCATTTCGGCCACGAGCTTGCGCACCAGTGCAAGACCCAGCCCCTGACCGCTCTTCTTGGTGGTGACGAAGGGATCGAAGATGCGGTCACGCATGGCCGGATCTACGCCCGGGCCGTTGTCGCTCACCCGCAGTTCGATCGGCAGGCGCACCGGCTGGCCGCCGATATTTGAATGAAGCTGAAGCCCGCTGGCAAAACGCGTGCGCACCACGACCCTTGGTTTGGCTGTGCCCTCGCAGGCCTCGCGCGCATTGGCCAGCAGGTTGATCAACACCTGCACCAGAACATCGCCATTGCCCAAAACCGATGGCAGCGAGGGATCGAATTCCTCCTCGATGCGCACTGCCTTCGAATCTGCTGCAGCCCCCAGCACCGCGCTGGCGCGCCGGACGGCTTGGTGCAGGTTACACGGTTCCAGCTTTGCCGTGGTACGTCGGCTGAGTGTCTGCATCTGATCAATCAGCTTGGCGATGCGATCGACTTCGTCGGCAATCAGCCGGGTCAGCGCGCGGTCCTTTTCATCAAGCTTGCGGCCGAGCAATTGCGCTGCCCCGCGAATTCCTGCCAGCGGGTTCTTTATCTCATGGGCGAGCACTTCGGGCGCGCGCATCAAGGCATCGTCGGCACCGCCGGAATCCCCGCCCATCGCCTCGGCGGCACTGGAATCGTGCAGAGTGAGCATCTGCCAGCCGGGCGAATCGATCACTGGGGCGACTGTAACATCGAGTCGCCGTGTGCTCTGGCCGCGGACAGTCACGCCGATCTCGCGCGCGGAAACCGGGCTTTCGCTGTCGGCGAGACGCCGTGCCATGTGCGGCTCGTCGAAGTCCAGCGCATCGAGCAGTGGCCGGCCGGCAAGCCGCCGCGCGCTCTGACCGAGCAACTGCTCCGCCGCGGGATTTGCCGCGGCGATCTTCTGGCCCGGAGCCAGCAGGACAATCGCCAGCGGCAGGCTGGCCAACTGGCGCTGAACCTCCGGCTGGGCGCTCATGCTGCCTGGCGGAGGAGCGCTGGCTCAGCCAGCAGCGGTGCATAGAATTCGCCCAGCGCGCGCACGACTGCGGCGGCATCGTCGATGAAGTTGACCTTGTTGCGAAATTCTGCCGATCCGGGCAGTCCTTTGGTGTACCAGCCGAGATGTTTGCGGGCCATCTTGACCCCGGTTTCGCTGCCATAGTGCGCCAGCATAGCGTCGTAGTGCTCGAGCATCAGCTCGAACTGCTCGGCGAGCGACGGATCGGCCAGCTCCTCGCCAACGCGCAGCCAGTGCATGGCCTGACCAAGCAGCCACGGCTTGCCATAGGCCCCGCGTCCGATCATCGCACCGTCCGCGCCGGACTGCTCCAGCGCACAGGCCATGTCGGCAATCGTGCAGATGTCGCCGTTGACGATCACGGGCAGCGACACCGCTTGCTTGACCTTGCGGACAAACGCCCAGTCCGCCTCGCCCTTGTACATCTGGTTGCGCGTGCGGCCATGGACGGTGATCATCTTTGCGCCGAGATCTTCGGCGATGCGCGCGAGTTCGGGCGCATTAAGACTGTCGTGGCACCAGCCCATCCGCATCTTGACCGTCACCGGCACATCAACTGCCTTGACGGTCGCTTCGATCAGCCGGGCGGCCAGCGGCAGGTCGCGCATCAAAGCCGATCCCGCATCGCCGTTGACCACTTTCTTCACCGGGCATCCCATGTTGATGTCGATGATCGCCGCGCCGCGCCCGGCATTGAGCTTGGCCGCCTCAGCCATTTCGGCGGGCACGCAGCCCGCCAGCTGGAGCGACACCGGCTCCTCGACTGGGTCCCACGCTGCCTTTTGCAGCGACTGGCGCGTTTCGCGAATCATCGCGGGGCTGGCGATCATCTCGGTGACATTGAGCCCAGAGCCGAACCGGCGGACCAGCTTGCGAAACGGCATGTCGGTCACCCCGGTCATCGGCGCGAGGATGACCGGGCAGCCGATGACGATCGGCCCGATGGCAATTGGCGTGATCTGGGGCGGAGGAGGGAGCGGGTTCATAAGGATGCCTAAAATTTGGGCAGCACATAGGGAATTGCCGCAAGGACGGCAAGCGGTTACCCGCGAAGTCAGCATGAGCGACCTTCCCCCCCTTCCCCGCATTGCCGCCGTGGTCGTAGCCGCGGGCCAAGGCCTGCGCGCGGGCCAGCCGCTGCCCAAGCAATTCGTGCAGTGGCGCGGCAAGCCAGTGGTACGGCATTCGGTCGAGGCACTGGCCGCTGCGGGGATTGCGCCGATCATCGTCGCGATCCCTGATGGCGCGGAAGACACTGCCAGCGCGGCGCTGGCAGGAATCGAAGGCGTGCGATTGGTCACCGGTGGCGAATCGCGCCAGCAGTCGGTGCGGTTTGGCCTTGAGGCACTGGCAGAAGATGCCCCTGAACTCGTGTTGATCCACGATGCGGCGCGGCCCGTCTTGCCTACAGCGGTGATTGAACGCCTGATTGCTGCGCTGACCGTTCAGCCGGCGGCCATCCCGGTTCTGCCAGTGGTCGACAGTCTGGCAGTGGAGCGTAATCGAATGATGCATGCGGCGGCGGACCGGGAGAAACTGCGGCGGGTGCAGACCCCGCAAGCATTCCGCTATCCCGCAATCCTTGCCGCGCATCGTGCCTGGACCGGAGAGCCGCGCGCTGGCGACGACGCCCAAGTCGCACAGGCGCACGGCCTGACCATCGCCCTCGTTGCCGGAGACGAGATATTGCAGAAGCTAACTTTCGCCCACGACTTTGCCGCTCAGAAACCGCCGGTTCGGGTTGGCACAGGCTACGATGTCCACCGGCTCGAAGAGGGCGAAGAGCTGTGGCTGTGCGGCGTGCGAATCGAGCATACGCAGGGCCTTGCCGGGCATAGCGATGCCGATGTGGCTATACATGCGCTGGTTGATGCCCTGCTGGGCGCGGCGGGCGCGGGCGACATCGGGCAGCATTTCCCACCCAGCGATCCGCAATGGCGCGGTGCGCCCTCGTCGCGGTTTCTGGAGCATGCTGTCGGCCTGGTGGCGCAGGCCGGATACGCGATTGGCAATGTGGATGTCACGATTATCTGCGAGGCCCCGAGAATTGGTCCGCACCGCGATGCCATGTGCGAGCGTCTCGCAGAAATCGCCGGCATTGATCGGGCTCTGGTCAGCGTCAAGGCAACCACCACCGAAAAGCTCGGATTTACCGGACGCGGCGAAGGTATCGCTGCGCAGGCTGTCGCCACGCTGATTTTGTCTTGAAGGAAATATCGACGATGCGTTTCTCCGCTTCGCTTGCCCTTGTTCTTGCCGCCACGCCGGTTGTCGCTCAGGCCGCCTCGGCCCCGCCCTGCCTGACTTCAGCCGAATTCACCGCGCTTTCCAGCTATGCCTTGCCCAGCATCATTTCAGGCGCGAGCAATCGCTGCGCCGCCGCCCTTCCGGCCGATGCCTGGCTGCGGCGCAATGGCGGTCAACTGGCCTCGCGCTATGCCGAAAGCAAGTCGGCCGCCTGGCCGGGCGCCAAGGCTGCATTCCTCAAGCTGGGTGGCGGAATCGGCAATGCCGAGGCCAGCAACCTGCTGAAGACATTGCCTGACACATCGTTGCAGCCGATGGTCGACGCGCTGATTGCCGGCATGGTCGGCCAGCGTCTGCCGGCCGAACGCTGCACCAGCGTTGACCGGCTGGTCCGGCTGCTCTCGCCTCTTCCGCCGGAAAGCACGGCAGAACTGATCGGCATTGCCGCCGGACTTGGCGCCAGGACCGGCCAGGCAAAAGTCGGTATCGTTGCGATTTGCCCCGCCTGATCGGCTGGGCTAGACACCCGGGCACTTTCTAGGAGGTATGCACTCATGCGAAGCATATTTGCCGCCAGCGCTGTGCTGGGGCTTTGCCTTTCCGGCCCTGTCCTGGCGACCAAGCCAATTGCTCGCCCTTGCCTGACCAACACCGAAATGGATGGGCTGGTTGCCTATTTTCTTCCCAATGTACTTACCGCAGTCTCATCTGGTTGCAGCGCACACCTGTCGCCGACCAGCTACCTGCGCAATGGGATCGGCAGTTTGATGGATGGCCTCGCGCAAGGGCGCGAAGCAGCCTGGCCCGGTGCACGCGCTGCCTTTTTCAAGCTTTCGGATGCCAATGACATCAAGTCGATGGTTAGCCTGTCCGACAAGGCGCTGCGCCCGCTGGTCGACGAAGTGCTGGCGCAGAAGATGACGATACCGGTGAATGCGTCGATGTGCGCTGAAACCAATGATATTGCCGAGGCCCTGGCGCCGCTCAATGCTGCGCAATCATCGCGCCTCATAGCTGCTGTGCTTTCCGCTGCCGCGCGCAATGGCAGCAAGATGCGCAGCTGTCCGCGTATCGCAGACTGAGCCAGGCAGACCGATTTTGGCCCTGCTCCCCGACGATATCGTTGCCCTTGCGGCCCGCGTCATTGCTGAAAATGCAGCGGCCGGGCGGACTGTTGCCTTGGCTGAAAGCTGCACAGGCGGCCTCGTAGCCGCGGCATTGACCGAAGTGGCTGGTTCCTCAGCCGTGCTTGATCGCGGCTTCGTGACCTATTCGAACGAAGCCAAGCACGAATTGCTCGGTGTTTCTGAGGAAATCCTCGATACGTTCGGCGCGGTCTCGATCGCGACAGTGTGGGCCATGGCGCACGGCGCGCTAAAGCACAGCAACGCAGATGTCGCCGTGGCGATCAGTGGCATTGCTGGCCCCGATGGAGGCACCGCGAAAAAGCCGGTCGGCACCGTGGTTTTTGCCAAAGCGCTGCGCGGCGATGAAGAAATCCTTGACGAAGAGCGTTTTCTGGACGGATCAAGCAGGGATTCAGTGCGTCATCAGGCGACGCTGGTCGCGCTGGAATTGCTGCTGCCGTAAAGCACTGAGGCGCGCTCTTCGAATGCGGCAACCATTTTGCGGAAAGCCTTGTCGACATACTGTCCGGCAAGCTTTTCGAACAGCGGATTACGGAAGCTGAAGCTGACCGAGAAATCGACTTCGCACGATTGCTCATCAAGCGCGCGAAAACGCCAGACATTGTCGAGATCGCGCATTGGCCCGTCGAGATATTGCACCCTGATCTCGTTGGGACGGACCTTGTTGACCTTTGAAGTAAATTTCTCTCGCAGGCTCTTGAAGCCGACCAGCATGTCGGCGACCATTTCGCTCCCGTCGTCCGAGCGCACCCGTGTCGCTGCGACCCAGGGCAGGAACTCGCTATAACGAGCGACATCGGCGACCAGATCAAACATCTGCTCGGCGCTATAGGGCATACTGCGCAGTTCGCGGATCGCAGGCATCAGCCAATCCGGGCGAGTTTTGCTTCACGCGCAGCGCGCATCTGGGCGAAATCTTCGCCGGCGTGATAGCTTGAACGAGTCAGCGGGCTCGAAGCGACCTGGAGAAAGCCCTTTGCCCGGGCAAGCGCACCATAGGCATCAAAGGCCTGCGGAGTGACGAATTCTTTCACTTCGGCGTGTCTGGGCGTTGGGCGCAGGTATTGTCCCATGGTCAGGAAATCGATCCCGGCGCAGCGCATGTCGTCCATCACCTGGTGCACTTCAAGCCGCTCTTCCCCCAGTCCCAGCATAATGCCGGATTTGGTGAAAATTGCCGGATTGTGGTGTTTGACCGTGTCCAGCAATTTGAGCGAGGCATAATAACGCGCGCCGGGGCGGATCATCGGATAGAGCCGGGGCACGGTCTCGAGGTTGTGATTATAGACGTTCGGACCGGCGGCAACGATGGCCTCGACTGCGGCTTCCATCCGTCCGCGAAAATCGGGCGTGAGGATTTCGATCGTGGTCGCCGGCGTCATGCGGCGCAGCGCCGCGATCACCTTGACGAACTGGCCTGCCCCGCCATCTGGGAGATCGTCACGGTCGACCGAAGTCACGACGATATGTTCAAGCCCCAACTTGGCCGCCGCTTCGGCGACATGTTCGGGCTCGGCATCATCGACCTTGCCGGGCATGCCGGTCTTGACGTTGCAGAAGGCGCAGGCGCGGGTGCAGGTGTCGCCAAGGATCATCACCGTCGCGTGCTTCTTGGTCCAGCATTCGCCGATGTTCGGGCAGGCAGCTTCTTCGCAAACCGTGTTCAGATTCAGCGAGCGCATCAGATCGCGCGTCTCGCCGAAGGCGCGGGAAGTGGGCGCCTTGACGCGGATCCAGTCGGGCTTGCGCTGCCTTGCCGACACGCTAGAGAGATCGTTCATGCGGTCCATCTAGTTGCGTGCGTGCAAATTGCCAATGGGCACCGCAGTGCGCCAAGTTCTTTAGCCTGGGGAGCAACGTGGATTCAGTCGCAATACAGACCCTCGCTTCGCCGGTGATTCTGTTTTTCGTGCTCGGGATGCTGGCGGCTGCGGCGAAATCCGAACTCTCGATACCCGAAGCTATGGCCAAGGGCATGTCGCTGTATCTGATGATCGCAATCGGCCTCAAGGGTGGGGTTGCCATGGCGAAATCGGGGGTCAATGCCGATGTCATCGCCGCGCTTTCCGCAGGCATTGCCGCCAGCTTCATTATCCCCTTTGCCGCCTATGCCCTGCTTCGCGGCTTCGGGCGGCTAGGCCGCGAGGATGCTGGTGCCGTGGCGGCGCATTACGGATCGGTCAGCGTCGTCACATTCGTCACGGCGGGCGAAATACTGAAGGCAATCGGCATGCCGCCCGCAGGCTATATGGTCGCAGTGTTGGCTGTGATGGAGACCCCGGCGATACTTTCGGGACTCTATCTCGCCCGGCGCGGCGAACGCGGGACAGTGGCGGACGGCGGCAGCGGACTGTTCCATGAGGTATTCTTCAATGCGTCGGTGGTTTTGCTGCTTGGCAGCTTTGCCATCGGCTGGATCGCCGGACCTGACAAGTTCGAGGAAGTCAGGCCGCTGTTCGACACGATGTTCAAGGGCGTGCTGTGCCTGTTCCTGCTCGACATGGGCCTGATCGCTGCGCGACGCCTAATGCAATCGCGGTCAGTCAACTTGCGCCTGGTGACGTTGGCCCTGCTGTTTCCGCTGGTCAACGGGATGCTCGGCGTGCTGGCGGGAACGGCAATCGGGCTGGATATCGGCTCGACGGCCGCGTTCGGGGTGCTATGCGCCAGCGCCAGCTACATCGCTGTCCCCGCAGCGATGCGCCTTGCCCTGCCCCAGGCTGATCCCGGCATCTATCTCACCATGTCGCTTTCGGTGAGTTTCCCCTTCAATCTCATCGTCAACATTGGCCTGATTGCTTGGGCAACACGCCTGCTGGCGGGAAGCTGAGGAGCAGACCATGATCGAGACTGTCATTCGCAAGCGCATTGAAATCCTCGCCGACACTCCGCTGCTGCGAATTGTCACCGCCGCCATTGACCGTTGCGGGATCACGGGCTGGACCGTGTTGCCGGTCACATCCGGCAAGGGCCGTGATGGGTCATGGCATGAGGAGCGCGTCACGGGCGCGGACAAGTCGCTGGTGCTGACTGTCGCCTCGCAGGAGCGAGCCGGCAGGCTGGCCGAAGAATTGGCCGCGCTGCTCACCAGTCATGGCCTGCTGTTGACCATGTGGGATGTCGAAGTCATCCGGGGAGACCGTTTCTGATGCCTGAATTTGCAGTTCTGCTGGAAGGCTATCGCCGCTTTCGAGCCGGTGCTTATCCGCAACAGAAGGCGCGATATGACAAGCTCTCCCATGAGGGCCAGTCGCCCAAGTTGATGATCATCGCCTGCTCTGACAGTCGGGTTGATCCGGCGCAGATCTTCGATGTCGATCCGGGCGAAATTTTCGTGGTCCGCAATGTCGCTGCCTTGGTTCCCCCGTTCGAGACATCACCGGGCCTGCACGGGGTTTCGGCCGCTCTGGAGTTTGCCGTCCAGTTTCTCGAGGTGCGCCAGATCGTCGTCATGGGCCATGGCCAGTGCGGCGGCTGCGGAGCAGCCCTGAGCCGGCAGATGCATGGCGCCGCGCCGGGTGACGGCGGCTTCATCGCCGACTGGATCGGCATGCTCGATGAAGTGCGCGAACCCGTTGCCGCGCGGCATGGTACGCAGGGACCGGAGGCGCAGCGTGCGATGGAACTCGCCGCAGTCACGGTGAGCCTGGCCAACCTGCGCACGTTTCCGTGCGTAAGATCAAAGGAGCGCAATGGCACGCTCAAGCTGCGCGGTGCTTATTTCGCCATAGCCGATGGCGAACTGCATGTACTCCATGAGGCAAACGGCGCGTTTTCGCCGGTCACGTGAAGCAACGGAATGGGGGCAGATCGCTCGCCCCCATGCCGCTCGATCCAATCACGCAGCCGGGCGCGCCTTGATGCCGGCATAGAGCGCCCAAAGCTGGGCGATCGACTGACGCGGCCCGGTGACCCGAGCGAATGTGGCCTGCGCACCGGCAAAATTGCCCTGGTCGAACTGGGCGATGCCCAGCCGCGTGAGCAGCCGCGGTGCATCGGCGCCGGGCTTGGTCAGAGCAATCACGTATAGCTGCTCGGCCTTGGCGGCATCGCCATAGCTAAGCAACGCATCGGCCGCACCGCTGACCGTGACGGCCGTTGCGGCGGGAGCACGCGCCTCGCGCTCTAGCCCGGGCAACGATGCCCGGTCCGGCCCGACGCGGCCTGAAGCAATCGTTCGGGCTTCTACCACGAACTGGTCAGTGGCGCGCAGCTTGCCCGCCGCTGTCCCCGCATCGAGAACCTTAAGCACCTCACCCGGCAGGCGGCGTGCGTCGGCCGCCTGGAGGTATTCGATGTAGTCGCGTTCTTCAGCGTAGGAATTGGTGCGCCCCATCAGACGCATCAGATCGAGCGATTCCTGTGGAGCAAACTTGCCGACCTCACGCACCACCGTGATCGCGCCGGCCCAATTGTCAGTGGTCGGATAGGCCTGCACAAGGCCCATCGAATAGGCGATTGCCTGATCGAGCATCTTTGCCTTGTAAGCGATGCCAAGCCCGCGGCGATACCAGCCAGCCGGCGCCTTGTTCGGCGTGGTGTTGCGCCTGTCGATCGCCTGCTTGAGCACGACCAGCCCCTGCGGCGCCTGATTATCCGCGAAATAGGCCTCGGCAAGCAGTCCGTCGATATCGTTTTCGGTGAATCCGGCGCTGATTGCCGCTTGCAGGGCAGTGCGCGAGGCGGCGTAGTCCTTCATGTCAAAGGCAAACTGCCCGAGAAAATATTGCAGGCGTGGTGCATCGGCCGGCACGACCT
>JANLSP010000682.1:0-2396 GCA_031362485.1 Novosphingobium sp. | reverse complement strand
GCTGGTCTGCAGGGCCTGGGCAAGACCTATGCCGCCGAAGGCAAGGCCGCGTTCGAAACCGTGACTGCCGACGTCAAGGCGATTGCCGCCGTCAAGTCGCCAGTCGAATTCGTCCAGACCCAGAGCACCATCCTGCGCAAGAACTTCGATCACGCGATCGATTTCAACGCCAAGACCGGCGAGACCATGCTCAAGCTGTTCGGCGAAGTCTTCGCACCGCTGACCGCTCGCGCCAATCTGGTCGTCAGCAAGGTCAAGAAGGCCGCCTGATCCGGCTCGGGCCGGCTCCTCCTCCTCTGCTCGGCCCTGCCATGAACGGGCCGGATGGCATCACGCCATCCGGCCCGTTTGCAATTGGATAACCCCGTTGTGGCATCGACGACTTGTTTTGCACCCTCTCGTTGCGATAAACTGCCTTGATGACCAACCGCCTGCCTGACCCGGATTCGTTTCCCCACGCTGCCTTTCGCGGTGCGCAGGGCAATGATTCAAGCGATGATTCGAACGGCGGCGATCAGCTCGGCGTCGCCACCAAGACGCGCGCCAAGCCAAAAAAACCAAGCCAGTTCAAGGTTTTGCTTCTCAACGACGATTATACGCCGATGGAATTCGTCGTAATGGTGCTGAAGCATTTCTTCTCGATGGATCTCGAACAGGCAACCCGGGTCATGCTGCATGTCCACCAGAAAGGCGTCGGCGTCTGCGGCATCTTTCCCTATGAAATCGCCGAGACAAAAGTGAATCAGGTGATGGATTTTGCCCGCAAGAACCAGCACCCGCTGCAATGCACGCTGGAGAAGGCCTGAAACGCCTGCGCGCCGCGCTTGATGCAAAAGCGGCAAGCGCCTAGGGGAAACCCCAAGGCACCCTGAGCAAAGCACCCCCCTTGCCATTCATCACCGCCACTGACCGTTATATCTTCCGGCTGACGGTCATGCCCATGCTGGCGGTGTTCGTCATCGCGGCCTCGCTGCTCGTGCTCGACAAGATGCTCAAGCTGTTCGATTTTGTCGCCAGCGAAGGTGGCCCGATCAGCGTGGTGTTCCAGATGCTAGCAGGCATGCTGCCTGAATATGCCAGCGTCGCCATCCCGCTTGGGCTGATGCTGGGCATACTGCTCGCTTTCCGCAAGCTGGCAACCTCGAGCGAGCTTGACGTGATGCGCGCGGTGGGGCTGGGCTATAACCGCCTGCTGCGCGTGCCCTATCTGATCACCGCAGTGCTGATGGTCGTGAATCTGCTGGTAGTCGGCTATCTCCAGCCGCTCTCACGCTATTACTACGAACAGCTCCAGTTCGAACTGCGCTCGGGCGCGCTTGGCGCCTCGATCAAAGTGGGCGAGTTCACCACGCTGAAAGACCGCATGGCGCTGCGCATTGAGAGCAGCCAGGACGAAGGCCGCCGGCTGGTGGGCATCTTTGCCCGGATTGCCAACAACAAGGGGCAGGTCCTGTCGATTTCGGCGCGCGAGGGCCAGTTCATGGCGCTCAAGGATAATCCCGACACCATCATCCTGCGGCTGGTCGATGGCCAGATCCTGCAAAGCTCGGCAGGCCAGAGCACCCGCGTGCTCGGTTTTTCGCGCCACGATGTGCCCATCGATCTTCCCGCCATCGAAAAGTTCCGTGACCGCGGCAAGGACCGCGAATACGTTCTGCCCGAATTGTTGCGCATCGGCTGGGGCGACGAGGCGCCAGAAAGCCTGCGCATCGCCAGCCAGGCCAACCTCAACTACCGGCTGGTCGAAGTGGCAATGATGATCTTCCTGCCGCTGTTGGCGGTTGCCTTGGCCGTGCCGCCCAAACGCTCCACGTCCTCGCTCGGGGTGTTTGTCTCGATCGTCATGGTCACGGTCTATCACAAAATCTGCGAATACGGGCAGGGCGTCGCCGCCGCTGGCCGGGCTGATCCGTTTCTCGTGCAATGGGGGCCGTTCGTGGTTTTTGCCATTATCATCGCGTGGATGTACTGGCGCATTGCCTATGTGCCCGGTGGCCAGCCAATCGGCGCGCTGGAGCGCTTCGCCGCAACTATCGGCAAGAAGCTTCGCGCGATTTTTGGCCGCCGCAAGGTGCCAGCCTGACCATGCAGACAGAATTCTTCCCCTCACGCACGCTGACGCTCTATCTCGTCCGCCTGTTCGCGACCCGCATTGTCGCGGTGCTCTTGATGCTGGTGCTGATCCTGCAGATGCTCGATCTGCTGGGCGAGAGCGGCAAGATCCTTGCCTATCCCGGCAACGACGACGGGCATGTTTGGACCTATGTGTCGCTGCGCGCGCCACAACTGGTCGCGCGGTTTCTGCCCTATTCGGTCCTGCTGGCTACAATCCTGACGCTGGCGACGCTCAACCAGAACAGCGAAGTCATCGCGATGAAAGCGGGCGGGCTTTCCGC
>JANLSP010000627.1:0-1729 GCA_031362485.1 Novosphingobium sp. | reverse complement strand
CCGAGCCGGTGACGACGACCGTCTTGCCAGCAAACCGCGCCATGGCCCTAGAGGTCCTCGGTCAGGATGAAAGTGGGATTGTCGGTAAATTCGCCGAACCCGGCCGCAACTGCCTGGAATTCGGGCGCGGAAATGTCCGCCACAAAGCCGTTCATGCCGTGGATGTCGATCACCTCAATATAGTCATAGGGCGGCCTGGCATCCGAACCGAACAGTCCGGTGGCGCGGTGGACGGTAAAACTCCGCACCGAGCCGAGCGCGTTGACGCCCGGAATATCGGTGCCGCGCGCCCAGTTCTCATAGGCCGCTGCATCGGCGCCGGGCTTCAGGTTGAACAGACAGATGATCCGCATCAGGCTTCTCCCAGGTGTGGTGTTGGCGGGGCATAGGCTTGCAGCGCAAGATCTATCTGGCGTGCAAGGGCAATCAGGGCAGGTTCGCTGCCTGCTGGTCCCATGATCTGGACCGAGACAGGCAGGCCATCGGCATTGCGCCCCGATGGCAGGGCCAGCGCGGGCAATCCGGCGACATTGGCAAGCCCGGTGAAATCGGCCTGCGTTGCAGGAGCGCGGGTGCCATGGGCAAAAGCGCCATGCGGCGTGGTCGGCATCAACAGCACGCCATCGCTTCCCAGCGCGTCCACCAATGCGGCGCGCGTGGCCGCAAGCAGACCGGCATTTTCGGGGATCTTCTCGACTGCCGACAGGACCGAGCGGAGTTCGTCCGATGCCTCCGCGCGGTGGTCGCCGAGGTCGGCGATCAGCACGCGCCCCGCGCTGGCGAGCGCGGCAGTGCGGATAGTTGAGGTTCCGGCTGGCAAGTCGATTTCGCTACGCGGCAGGTCCAGCGCGCCAAGCGCGGCCTGATAGCCGTCCAGAACGGCGGGCTGGCATTCCACTCCGGCGAGATTGCGCAAGGTCACCAGCCGGCTCGGCGGCGCGGCGCTTCCTGCATTTCCAATCACCGCCCAGGCGCGCTCGATCATGGCAAGGTCGCGCGCAAGGGTCCCGATCGAGTCGAGTCGCGCGTCGAGAAACAGCATCCCCGCGTCATCAATCGCGCGGTGCGTCGGCTTCAGGCCATAGACCCCGCAATAGGCCGCCGGGATGCGCACCGAGCCCAGGGTATCAGTGCCCAGCGCAAGATCACACAAGCCAGCCGCAACCGCTGCGCCGCTGCCGCCGGACGATCCGCCGGGAGTATAGCCCGGCCGGTGCGGATTGTGCGTGCGGCCATAGAAGGCGTTGTCTGTCACCGCGCCAAGCGCCGCCTCATGCATATTGAGCGTGCCGAGGATCTTCGCGCCCGCGCGGCGCAGCGCGGCCACAACTGGCGCGTCCTCGCGCGCGAGGTTGCCTCGCAAATGCGCCATGCCTCCGGTCCACGGCAGACCTCTGACTGCAATGTTCGATTTCACCCCGACCGTGACATCCGCCAGCGGCCCGGTGCCGAACGTGGCATCGGGGTCAACATCGACGAAAGCGCCCAGGGGATCGTGGTTCACAGACCGCGCTCGTCGATCAGCCGGATCGGCTTCTGCCGCGTGTCGATCTGGGTTGCCGCCGCGGTCTCGCCGGGCGCGCACAGCGTCACCGAAACTTCCACGCCAAGCCCGCGCCGCAGCACTTCGGCAAGCTCGCCTGCTCTGCTGCCGGTGCGGCTTTCGATAGTCACCAGCATGTCGTCGCGCCCGCCCGCACCGCGGCGCAAATGGCAGACATATTCGCCG
>JANLSP010000586.1:0-15592 GCA_031362485.1 Novosphingobium sp. | reverse complement strand
TTGCCCGCCTACATCAAGAGCCACAGCCAGGGCGAATATGTCTTCGACCAAAGCTGGGCCGACGCCTGGCATCGGGCCGGCGGGCACTATTATCCCAAGCTGCAGATTGCGGCTCCCTTCACGCCCGCCACCGGCCCGCGCATCCTGTCGCGCAGCCTTGATCATGCCGCTCCGCTGCTGCGCGCTGCCGAACGGCTTTGCACTGCGCAAGGTCTATCCTCTGCCCACGCGACTTTCATCGAGCCCGCGCAAGTGCCGCTGTTTGAGGCGGCGGGATGGCTTTTGCGCAACGACATCCAGTTTCACTGGGAAAATCGAGGCTATGCCAGTTTCGATGAATTCCTTGGCGCGCTGTCATCGGCCAAGCGCAAGAACCTGCGCAAGGAGCGCGCGGCGGCGCAGGCGGGGATCAGCATTCGTCGGCTGACCGGGGACGATATCCGCCCGCATCACTGGGATACGTTCTGGCGCTTCTATCAGGATACGGGGATGCGCAAATGGGGGCAGCCCTATCTGACGCGCGAGGCATTTTCGCTGTTGGGTGAGCGTATGGCGAATCGGATCCTGCTGGTCTTGGCCTATGTCGATGACACGCCTTTTGCAGGCGCGCTGAATTTCATCGGTGCCGATGCGCTCTATGGGCGGTATTGGGGAACTGTGGCCGACAAGCCGTTCCTGCATTTCGAGATATGCTATTATCAGGCAATCGAGGCGGCCATTGCGCTGGGCCTGTCGCGGGTCGAAGCCGGAGCGCAGGGCGGGCATAAGCTGGCGAGGGGTTACGAGCCTGTGAAGACCTGGTCAGCGCACTACATTGCCCACGAAGGCTTTCGCGCCGCAGTTGCGGAATTTCTTACCCGCGAACGGGCAGGAGTTGCGCAGGAGCAAAGCTGGTTGGCCGGCCGATTGCCGTTCAGGCAGATATAGCCGCAGGTCAGGCAGCCTTCCGCTGAGACTGGGAAAGCCACTGGCGCGCGCGGCGCTGGGCTTCGGCGATTTCGCGTGCAGTCATTTCTTCGGAAATGTCCGCCCGGCACATCTGTGCTTCGGCGTGGCCGCCGACAGCTGCCAGATTGAACCACTTGTGCGCTTCGATCAGGTCGCACGAAACGCCGTGGCTGGCGGTCGAGAAGGCAACGCCCAAGTCAAAGTAGGCATCGGTATCGCCATTGACGGCAGCTGCGAGGCAGTTGGCCACGAGCAGATCGGCATTGTCAAAATCGAGCGGTATCGCGTTGGCGAAAGTGCCTTTTTCGGTCCAGGCAGTATCCATGTTCTCTTACCCCTTCAGCGCCGGCAAAGTCCCCTGTTGAACGCCGACAACTGCAAGCTGGTCCAACGTGGTAAACAACCGGTTAACGCCAGGGCGAAAAATGTTGGGTCAGCGCAAATGGTTGATCGCACGGGCGCTTGCATAAAATACGTGACCGGGCCGGATTGCCGCTTGTGCGTGTTCCGGCCCCTGCTATACGCCCGGCAGCCTTGGGACGCTGACGGTCGCCGGAAATGTTCGGGACAACAGGGCGCACACGGTCGGGAATGGCCTGTTGCGGAGTTTACGATGCCAATCGGATTTGCCGACGAGATAGATGTTCTGGCCAAAGCCAAGCGGGCAATCGGAGGGAGCTATATTCCCAACGAGGGCGAACCCTACATGGTCGAGCAACAGCTCGACTATTTTCGCCGTCTGTTGTTTGAATGGAAAAAGTCAATTCTTGACGCTGCAGCGGACACGCTTCAGCAGCTTCAGGACGGCCCGATCCGCGAACCTGATCTCAATGACCGGGCTTCCAGCGAGACCGACTGGGGCATCGAACTTCGAACCCGCGACCGCCAGCGCAAGCTGATCGCCAAGATTGATTCTGCGCTACGCCGGATCGAGGAGGGCGAATATGGCTATTGCGAGGTCTCAGGCGAGCCAATCGGTCTCGGCAGGCTGATTGCCCGCCCGATCGCAACGATGACGGTAGAGGCGCAGGAAGCGCACGAGCGCCGTGAGAAAGTTTCCCGCGACGATTAAGGCTGGGCAACGCGCCTGAACCGAGGAATTGTCAGGCCTTGGCGCGGCAAAAAATGAATCCATTTTAAGGCTTTGTTTGTCAAAGCCGTTTATCATTGCCTCACAGCGACGTTATTACAATCGGACGCAACCGGTGAGTAGCCCCTCGCCGAAGCCTCTGAAGGAATGCAGACCAGGCAAATGGACGACGAAGAGCAAAGGCACATCGCTCGCGACAGCCTGTTCGTCATGGCCGACCTGCGGCTGGACGGATCGGAAGAGGTGCACCGCATCAAGATGCGCAATCTGTCGGGCGGTGGCATGATGGGCGAAGGCACGCTGCGCGTTGTCCGTGGCGCGATTGTCAGTGTTGAAATCCGCAACATCGGCTGGGTCAATGGTTCGGTCGCCTGGGTCCACGGCAACCGCTTTGGCGTGGCTTTCAACGAAGAGATAGATCCAAAGCTGGCGCGGCCGCCGCACACTTCTGCGGATACTATAAACGAAACTGTGCCTTCGCACATCCGGCACGCCCTGGATTTCACCGTGAGCAAAAAGATCAGCCGGCAGATTTGAGCTGAGTCATTTTGCCCACGGTAGACGTCACAGCGCATTTTCGATTTCGGCAAATTTCGACTAGGGCATTGCCATGCGTCGCCCGCAATCCCCTTTCAGGCTGGCCTTCCTGCTTGTTGCTCTCAAGCTGCTCTCTGCGTGCGGTGCAGATCAAAGCGCGACAGTCGACGTCGTTGCCATTGGCGATCCGGCATCCATGTATGATGCAGGCGGACGCTTGTCGCTTGGCGCACAGATGCTGCGCGGCGCGACCGCCCAAGGCCTGGTCTCCTTCGATCAGCAAGGGCAGGTCATCCCAGGCATTGCTGATCGCTGGATCGTCACCGACGACGGATTGAGTTATCTCTTCCGGCTGAGTGACGGTATCTGGGCTGGCGGGGCAAAGCTGAACGCTGCGTCTGCCCGCGCGGCATTGTTGCAAAGCCTGGCGGGACTGCGCGGAACCGCATTGGGCAAGGATCTGTCAAGCATCGAAGAGATCCGGGTCATGACCGGGCGGGTGATCGAAATTCGCCTCTCGCGCCCACAGCCCGATTTTCTGATGCTGCTCGCACAGCCGGAATTGGGTTTGCTGAACCGCGGTAAGGGCGCGGGTCCGATGGCGCTGCGGCGCGTTGGCAAAATTGCAAATCTCGCGCTGATTGATCCGCAGCAGCGTGGCCTGCCGGCGTCCAGCGATTGGCAGGAGCAGGTTCGCCCTCTAACGCTCAGGGCACTTCCGGCTGAAGGGGCGATCGCCCGGTTTGAGAGCGGGGAGGCCCATGCCGTTCTGGGCGGAAGATATGAGTCTTTAGCGCTCGCCGGTTCGGGAGGACTATCGCGGGGGGCGATCCGGCTTGATCCCGTGGTTGGCTTGTTCGGCCTGGCCGTGGTGCATCAAGATGGCTTTCTTGCCGATGCCGCCAACCGTGAAGCGATAGCCATGGTGATCGATCGTGAAGCGTTCCCGGCGGACTTGGGCGTTGACGGCTGGTCCGTAACCGAGCGAATTCTTCCGGCCGGAATTGAAGAGAGACTGGAAACAGCGCCGCAATCGTGGTCGGCATTGTCGATCGAGGAACGACGAGCCGTCGCGACATCGCGAGTCACGCGCTGGCGCGGCGCGCGGCCCGATCGGGTAAAATTGCGTATCGCCCTGCCTACCGGCCCCGGTACGGATCGAATTTATGCCAGGCTGGCGGACGGTCTCGCCAAGGCGGGCTTGGCGGCCGAACGCGTGGGATTGGCCGACCCGGCTGACCTACGGTTGATTGACGCAGTCGCGCGATATCCGAGAGCTGAATGGTTTTTCAATCAGCTGAGTTGCGGCGTGCTCCCCGGTCCTTGCAGTGAAGAGGCGGACGACCTGACTGCGAGGGCGAACCTGACGGCGGACCTCACCGAACGTACTGCGCTTTTTGCCCGGGCCGAAGAGAAGCTGACTGCCAGCAATGTCTACATCCCGCTTGGCACGCCGATCCGCTGGTCGATGTGGCGCGGCAATCCGACTGGATTTGTCGTCAACCGTTTCGGCACGCACCCCTTGATGCCGATGGCCTTGCGCCCCAAATAGCATAGCCGATACAAGCTGAGCCATTCTGGCAAGTTTGCCTGTAATCGGGAGTGGATTCGCACATATGGCGACTGGACGTACCACCCGGATGCTCCCGGATGACTTGCCTTTTGGCACAGACGCCGCCTCCGTCCGCCGGCGGGTGGAGGCATTGGAGAAGCTGTTGGACCGGGCCTATGTCGTGCCGGGCATCAATGTTCCGGTCGGCCTTGATGCGGTGATCGGGCTCGTTCCGGTCGCGGGCGACACCATCGCGGCGGTGATCGGGCTCTATCTGGTCTGGGAAGGCCGCAATATCGGCATGAGCAAGTGGCAGCTGGCGCGCATGACCGGCACGGTTGGGATCGACTGGCTGATCGGCTCTATTCCGCTTGCGGGCGACCTGGTCGATTTCTTCTATCGCTCGAACAGCCGCAATCTCAAACGCATCCGCAAGCATCTTGATCGCCACCACCCGGCGACAAAAATCATCGAGGGTTAGCCATGGTCCGTCCCGCCGCACTTGCCCTGTTGCTTGCCTTGACGGGTTGTGGGAGCAGCGAACCCGGTCCGGGCGGGGTAACTGCCAATGAGGCCGCTGCGCTCAATGATGCCGCCGAGATGGTCGAAAGCCAGCGCCTGGGCGATGCTGCAATGAACCCGCAAACCGCGCCCGTAAGCCCTCCGCCGGCAAAATGATGCTTGCCATTGGCCCGCGATGCGCGAAGTGGCCTTGCAGCAGCAGATGAGGCGCAAACAATGAGCGAATGGGCAGACTGGATTGGCCGTGAGGAACGGCGGCATGATCGCGTTGACGCTGGACATCTCGGTCGTTGGCTGACCACGCTGGACAGGGAAGCGCCCGCCGATGGTTCAGTGCCACAAGGCTTCCATTTCTGCCTTTGCCTGCCCGATGCGCCGACTGCGCGGCTGGGCGAAGATGGCCATCCCTCGCGCGATGATAGTCCGGCCAGCTTCCTGCCACCAGTCCCGCTGCCGCGCCGCATGTGGGCGTCGAGCAAGGTCGAATTCATATCGCCGCTGCACCGCGATCAAGCCATCGAACGGCGATCACGCTTGCTGTCGGTGACCGCCAAGCAGGGCGGATCGGGCAGTCTGGTCTTCGTCGATGTCGAGCATGAAAATTTAGCTGACGGACGGCTTGCCCTGCGCGAAGTGCAGAGCCTGGTTTATCGCGAGGCAGTGCCCGCCGGGTCGCCGCCAGCCCCGCCGGCGCCGGGGAAGGGCAATTTCGATGCCGCCGGGTGGGAACATCACCGCACGCTCGTCCCCACTGAGACGCTGCTGTTCCGCTATTCGGCGCTGACCTTCAATACCCACCGCATCCATTACGACCTGCCCTATGCTGCGGGCGAGGAGGGCTATCGCGGTCTGATCGTGCACGGCCCGTTGATGGCGACGCTGCTGCTCGATCTCGCCCGGCAAAAGCTGGGTGAAAATGCCCTGAAGACTTTCGCCTTCCGGGCGATGTCGCCGGGCGTCTGCGGCGAGCAATTGCACCTGGCGATGCGCGGCAGCGGCGATGCAATCGAACTTGGCGCGTTCGCCAGCGATGGCCGCCATGTGTTGAGTGCGACCGCCTCGGCCTAATCGAAGTTCACTTTGCCGCGCCCTGCCTTGACTGTCCCGCGCAGCTTCTTGCCCGCGAGGCGTTGCTCCTTGCCGACCCGGTTAAGCCGGCTCTTGGCGCGCTTCTGGGGCAGGTTGTGGGCTTCGGTCAGCAGGTCAACCAGCCGCGCGCGGGCATCGGCGCGGTTGGCTTCCTGCGTGCGGAACTTGCGGGCGGTGAGGATGATCTCGCCCGAAGCAGTCAACTTGCTCCCCGCCAATAACTTGAGGCGCTGGAACACCAGCGGCTCGAGCCGCAGGCCAAACACATTGAGCCTCAACTGGACCGCAGTCGCCACCTTGTTTACATTCTGACCGCCCGGGCCCGAGGAGGCGATGAAGCTCTCCTCAAGCTGCGCCATGGCGCGGGCAATCACTTCATCCATGCGAAAAGCCGAGTGCAGCAAAGTCGGCGGGCATCGGCGCTGTGGCAACAATCGGCGGCTTGCCCTCGCGCTGCACGGTCAGTCCGGCGGCATGCAGCATGGTGCGGCTGGCGCCTTTCGGGCTGCCATAGACCGGATCGCCCAACAAGGCCGTGCCGAGGCCGGAGGCGGCATGGACGCGGATCTGGTGGGTGCGACCCGTCTCGGGACGGAACTCGACCAGCGTCAGCCCCTCGCGTTCCTCCAGCTTGCGCCAATGCGTCACCGAAGGCTTGCCCTTCTTCGCCGCGATCATCCGCCAGCCCTTTTCGGCGCTGCTGATCTTGGCAAGCGACAGTTCGATGGTGCCTCCATCTTCGGCAAGCCGTCCGGCGACAATGCCGAGATAGACCTTCTCAACCAGCCGCGCCTCAAAAGCGGCGGCAAAGCGTTTCAACGCTTTGGGATTGCGCGCCAGCAGCAGGCAGCCGGAGGTATCCTGATCGAGCCGGTGAACCGGCTGGGGCCTGCGCTGGAAGCCGAAGGTCAGTTCCTCGAGCCGGTCGTCCAGGCTCGCCCCGCCTGCCCGCGGGGTGTCGAGCGGCAGGCCGGCGGGCTTGTCGATCACAAGCGCCTCGCCATCTTCGAACAGGATGGGCAGAGCGCTCACGCGAGCGCCGCGGCAATCCGCCGCACGGCTTCCTGGAGAACATTGTCGTCGGCGGCAAAACTTATGCGAAAGCCGTCGCGTCCGGCAAAGGCCGATGCCTGGACGACGGCAACACCGTGATCGAGCAAGTGCATCGCCAGCGCGGAATCGTTGCCGAACCGCTCCATCAGTGGGCCTGCATCGACCATGCAATAGAATGCCCCGTCCGGCACCGGTGCCGAAAGCCCGGGAATGGCATTGATTGCCCCGACCACAGCATCGCGCCGCACGCGAAAGCGCTCACGCCAACCCAGCAGAAAGTCCTGCGGGCCTTCGAAGGCCGCAACTGCCGCAGCCTGACTGATCGAACAGGGATTGCCCGAGCTATGCGATTGCAGCTTTTCCATCGCCGCGATGAGCCATGCCGGCCCTGCCGCAACGCCAATGCGAAAGCCGGTCATCGCGTGGCTTTTGGATACGCCTGAAATGGTCAGGATGCGGTCAGCAAGGTCCGGGCAGAGATTGGCGAGTGTCGCATGGGGCGCTCCTAAGTAGTTGATCGGCGCATAGATATCATCGCTCATCACCATGATGCGCGGATGACTGCGCAATACCTCGCCGATGGCGAGCAGCATGTCGGCCGGATAGCAGGCCCCGGTGGGATTGCCGGGGCTGTTGAGCATCAGCCACTGGGTGCGCGGGCCGATCTGTGCTGCGAGCTCGCCCGCAGTGAAGCGGAAATTGTGTTCGGCATGGGTCACCAGAGGCACAACCCTGCCGCCGGCAAAGCGGATGATCTCGGGATAGCTGACCCACCACGGCGCCGGCACGATCACTTCGTCACCCGCGCTGACGGTCGCCAGAATTGCGTGGAAGATGGCCTGTTTTCCACCGGCGCTGACGGTGACCTGATTGACCGGCACGTTTATGCCAAGATCGCGGGCGAAATGCAGCGCGGCAGCGCGTTTCATTGCGGCTGTGCCGCCGACGGCGGTGTATTTGGTGTCGCCCGCATCGAGCGCGGCCTTGGCGGCGGCAAGCACATGCGGCGGGGTGGCAAAATCGGGTTCGCCGACCGAAAGCGAAATAATGTCGCGGCCCTCCGCGCGCAAAGCCATCGCCCGGTCGGTCATCGCTGTGGTCTGCGACGGCGCGATGCGGCCCAACGCTTCGGAAAGCTGCCCGTTCACAGCAGCTTCGCCTTCATCAGCCCGCGCACCGAGTTACCGAGATAGAACCCGTCCTTGAGATCATCCAAGTGTAACTCTCCTTCGATTGCCCTGCCTTGCGCGATCAGCGAACTTCGCAAAACGCCCGGCAGCAGCCCTAGCGACAGCGGCGGGGTTATCAGCGTATCGCCGCGCAAGGCGAAAATATTTGAGCGGCTGGCCTCGGTGACCAGCCCATCGTCGCGGATCAGGATCGCTTCGTTTGCGCCGGCCGCCACAGCAACGACCCGCGCATCGTCATAGAAGCTGCGGTCGCTGGTCTTGTGTCTGAGACGCCAGTCGCCGGGATCGACGGGCAGGGGCAAAGCGCCGCAGATCACTGGCTCGGCCAGTGCGCCATCGGCCAGCGGTGCCGCTTCGAGCGCGGTCGCCCCGCTGCGGCTGAGCAGTAGGCGCACCTTCGCAGGTTGATCGAGCTCGAAACACAGCGCCTGGATCTGGTTGCGCACCCGATGACGATCGAACTGGAAGCCCAGCTCCGCCGCGCTCGCCTTCATCCGCTCCAGGTGCAGCTCAAGCAGTCCGATACCGACATCAGGCGTGAAAAGCATGGCTTCGATGAGATCGAATGAAGCCGCAGACTGTCGCACGAACTCTCCCTTGATCAGGCACTCGCGCCATTCCGCCATGCTGCTCGAATCCGCGACGATCGCCGATCCGACCCCCAGCACCGCCGTGCCTTGCCCCGGCTGGCTTTCGGTCAGCCGCAAGGTGCGGATTGCCACATTGAAGGCGGCATCTCCAGCACCATTTGGTCCGCAGCTATCTATCCGGCCGATCGCTCCGCAATAGGGCCCGCGTGGATCGCGCTCGACTTCGGCGATCAATTCCATCGCGCGGATTTTGGGTGCGCCGGTGATCGAGCCGCAGGGAAACAGGGCGCGGATCATGTCTAGCGCGCCCATCCCCTCGCGCAGCACCGCGCGCACGGTCGAGACCATCTGGTGCACAGTGGGATAGGTCTCCACGGCAAAGGCATTGTCGACGCGCACCGAACCCGGCCGGGCAATGCGTGAAAGATCATTGCGCATGAGATCAACGATCATCAGGTTTTCCGCGCGTTCCTTCGGCGATGCCGAAAGCTCGGCGATGTGCAGCGCGTCTTCAGCCGCGTTTCGTCCGCGCGGCCGTGTGCCCTTCATCGGTTTGACTGTGGCTGCGCCCGCCTGCAGCGCAAAAAACAGTTCGGGTGAGAAGCTGAGCAGCCAGTGCGAGCCGTCAAACACGATCCCGCCATAGCCTGCTGCCGCGCCGGGGCGGATCGCGGCATAAAGCGCAACCGGATCGCCGCTCCAGCTGCCCAAAAGCGGCATGGTCAGGTTGGCCTGATAGATATCGCCTTCGCGGATGGCCTGGCTCAGGCGCTCGAAGGCCCGGGTGTAGCCGCCGGGTGAAAGTTGCGGCTCCATCGCACCAAGGTTGGCCGCCGGATGGCTGACCATTGCCGCGAGGCGCGCGGGCACTGCGCCTGGCGGTATAGTCTCATAGCCCTTGAACGCGCCGAACCACAGCAACGGTCCATTGGCGCCGCAGCGCGCGGGCAAAAGCGGGGCGAGACGGGGTTCGAGCGAAAGGCCTGCTTCATAGGCGATGTGGCCTGCCATCTCATAGCCTTCGCCTGCCAGTTGCGTGATTCGCTCCAGCGCGGGCGCAACCTCATCGCTGCGTCGCGCGACCACGAGGTGCTGAGGCGCGCAATACAGCCTCGCGTCGCTCGCGCCTACGCGCCGGGCATCGTCGAGCAGTACAAAGGGTTCAGCCATGGTCGGCGGCTTCTAGCCGCGCTGAGCCCAGCTTGCAAAAAGCCTCTCGCGCCGGAAGCCTTGCCGCTCTATCTGTCGGCCAAGGGTCAAAGCGGAGCGCATAATGGACGATATCTTTTTGGGGCTGGGCGCAAATGGCGAAAAGCAGGTTTTGCGGCTGAGCCGGGCGAACCGGCACGGCCTGATCGCGGGCGCAACCGGCACCGGCAAGACCGTCACGCTGCAAACCATCGCCGAACAGTTCTCCGCTGCTGGCGTCCCGGTGTTCCTTGCCGACGTCAAAGGCGATCTCTCTGGCATCTGCATGTCGGGCAGCCATGAGTTCAAGCACGCCGATGTGCTTGAATCTCGCGCCAAGGAAATCGGCATTGCTGACTATGCCTACCACGACAATCCGGCGATCTTCTGGGACCTTTACGGCGAGAAGGGCCACCCGATCCGCACCACCGTTTCAGAAATGGGCCCACTATTGCTCTCGCGTCTGATGGGGCTGAACGAGACGCAGGAAGGCGTGCTCAACGTGGCATTCCGCTATGCGGACGACCACGGCCTGCTGCTGCTCGATCTGGAAGATCTACAATCCGTGCTCGCCTTCACAGCCGAGAACGCATCGGAACTTGCATCAAAATACGGCAATGTGACCAAGGCCAGCGTCGGCACGATCCAGCGGCAATTGCTCGCTTTCGACAGCCAGGGAGCTGGACAGTTCTATGGCGAGCCTGCCTTCGAAATCGCCGACTTCATTTGCTGCGATGAAACCGGCAAGGGCTACATCAACATCCTCGCTGCCGACAAGCTGATGCAGAGCCCGAAACTCTATTCGACTTTCCTGCTCTGGCTTCTGTCCGAACTTTTCGAGTCGCTTCCCGAGGTTGGTGATCCCGACAAGCCCAAGCTGGTGTTTTTCTTCGATGAGGCGCACCTGCTGTTCGAAGATGCGCCCGAGGCGCTGTTCGACAAGGTCGAGCAGGTTGTCCGCCTGATCCGCTCCAAGGGCGTCGGCGTCTATTTCATCAGCCAGAACCCGATCGACATTCCCGAAAAGATTGCCGGCCAACTTGGCAACCGCGTCCAGCATGCCTTGCGCGCCTTCACCCCGCGCGACCAGCGTGCGATTCGGGCGGCCTCGGAGACATTCCGCATCAATCCCGATCTTGATGTCGAAACTGCAATCACCGAGCTCAGGGTGGGCGAGGCGCTAGTTTCAACGCTGGAGCAGGACGGTAGCCCCTCCATCGTGCAGCGCACCTTGATCGCACCTCCGCGTTCTCGGCTTGGTCCGGTGACCGACAAGGAACGCGCCATCGTCCAGTCAATCAGCCCGGCTGACGGCAAGTATGATACCTCGGTCGACCGCGTGAGCGCCGCCGAAGTACTGGCGCAGAAAGCCACCGATGCGGCTGCCGTTGCCCAGCAGCTCGAGGTTGAAGGCGAGGAGGCCGTTCGCGCCCAGCCGCGCAAGTCCTCCAGCCTGTGGGAAAAGGCCGGCAAGGCCGCCATGGGCGCTGTCGCTTCGTCTGCCGGGTCGATGATCGCGGCCAAGGTCTCGGGACGCAAATCGAGCGCATCGCCGGTGGCCTCGGCGGCCAGCGCGATTGCCGGATCGCTGGGCACGGCGGTGGGCGGCGCGGCGTTCGGGCGATTTGCCAGAAGCATTCTCGGCGGGCTTCTGCGGTGAACCTGCTGCGCGGGCTATGGGCGCTGATGCTGCTTGGCTTGGCGATTGCCGGGGCAGGCGCGGTGCAGGCCGAGGATGTATTGGACATCCCAGCTTCGGCTGCCGGCGTACCGCTGGGTAAGTTGCCTGGGACAGTCAGACCGCAGGCCTATCGACTCGATTTGACCGTAGATCCATCCAAGGAGCGGTTTTCCGGTAAGGTCGAGATCGATGCACGGCTGGAAGTGCCGAGTGCAGTCGTCTTCCTGCATGGCCGCAATCTCGCCATGCGCAGCGCCACGGCGATGGTCGGGGGTCAACGGTACGAGGGTATTTGGAAGCAGGAAGACCCGACTGGGGTGGCCTCGCTGACTTTTGCCAGCGTCCTGCCTGCCGGGCCTTTGACTTTGTCATTCGTATATGATGCGCAGTTCAATGACAGTCCGGCCGGCATGTTCCGGGTCAAGGTTGATGAGGCGTGGTACAGCTGGACCCAGTTCCAGTCGATCGATGCGCGCGCGGCCTTTCCGGGTTTTGACGAGCCGGGCTTCAAGACGCCCTTCACGGTGACCATGCGCACGCCGCCCGGGCTGCTGGCAGTCAGCAACGCGCCATTGGCCAGCGAGACACGTGAGGACAGTCTGGCTGTGCACCGCTTCGTGCCCACGCTGCCGTTGCCGACTTATCTTGTCGCGATGATGACCGGGCCCTTCGTCCAGGTGGCCGGTGAAGTTCAGGCTGGCCCGCAGCGCGGCAAACCGCTGCCCCTGCGCATAATTTCGACTCGGCAAAATGCGGGCAAACTCGATTTCGCGCTCGAAGGTTCCAAGGAGATCGTACTGCATCTCGAAGACTATTTCGCCGATGCCTTTCCCTATCCCAAGCTCGACCAGATCACCACGCCGATCCTGCCCGGCGCGATGGAGAATGCCGGCGCCGATCTCTACAACGACAATCTCATCGTGATGGACCGCACCGCGAGCGTCGCCCGCCAGCGCGATTTTGGCATGGTGGTTGCGCACGAATTGGCCCACCAGTGGTTTGGCGATCTGGTGACCCCGGCCTGGTGGGACGATATCTGGCTCAACGAGAGCTTTGCCAACTGGATGGGCTACCGGATCGGTGGGGTCTGGCGGCCTGAACTCAAGATTGCGGCTGGCGGCCTCGCCGAAGGCTTCGGAGCGATGAACACCGATGCGTTGGTTGCTGGCCGGCCAATCCGCCAGCAGATCACGCGCAACAACCAGATCAATTCGAGCTTTGATTCGATCACTTACGGCAAGGGCGGCCACGTTGTTGCGATGATCGCCGGCTATCTTGGTGACGACAAATTTCGCGGCGGCGTGCGCGCCTACATGGCCGCGCATCGCAACGGCAATGCCACCAGCGACCAGTTCTTTGCAGCGCTTGCCGAAGCTGCAGGTGATCCGCGCCTGGTCGGAGCGATGCGCGGTTTCGTTGATCAGCAGGGCGTCCCGCTGCTGACCTTCGTTCGCAAGGGCCGAGGCTATTTCATATCGCAGAGCCGCTATGCTGCTCTGGGCACGGCACCGGGGCCCGAGCGCTGGAGCGTTCCGTTCTGCGCCCGGCGCGGAACTGCGCGCCATTGCCAGCTCATCGATCAGCCTGGCGTCGAATTTGAGCTTGCCGGCAAGGGGCTGCTGATGCCCAACGCCGACGGCCTGGGTTACTATCGCTTCGAGCTGCAGGCCAGAGACTGGGACAAAATGATTGCCGGGGCGCACCAACTGCCAAGCGGCGAGGCCCAAGCACTGGCCGATTCGCTCAAGGCAAGTTTTCGCGCAGGCCGCGCCAAGCCAAGCCAGGTTCTGGCTCTCGCCCGCAATCTGGTACGCAATCCCGATAGCTATGCTTACGATGCAGCCGGCGGCTTGCTGGACGCGCTGACTGGCGGCGATTTGATCGAGCCTGCGGCCACCGAAGCCTATCGTGCGCTGGTCGGACGGCTCTATAAGCCGGTTGTCCGCAAGCTCGGCTTCGATCCACTCGCGGCGCGCTATGCCAATGAAGATCCCGAGTTGGCCCAGCGCCGCAGCGAGGCAGTGGGGCGCCTCGCAGTCTGGCATCGCGACCGCAAGTTGCGCAAACAGTTGGGCGATGCCGCTACCGCTTTCCTGGCTGGGGACGCTTCAGCGCTCGACCCGCAATGGTTTGATCTCGCCTTTAGTGTGAAGCTTGATGAGGGCGGTTTGCCTGCGGCAAAGCAGCTCGGCGAAAGGGCACTTGCATCGCAGGATACGGAGCTGAGACCGGCAATTCTTGGGGCGCTGGCTGGCAGCGGAAACAATCTGATTGCGGCGTGGCTGCTGGACGAATGGAAAGACACGCGCTTGCGGCGGAGCGAACAGCGCAATCTTGTCCGCGGGGTCATGGCAATCCGCGCGACGCGTGAAACAGGCTACAGCTGGCTCAAGGCAAACCTCAACGAGCTGATTTCGGGAGATGGCGGTATATTCTACACCGCACGACTGCCCGAGATCCTGGCGCGCTTCTGCTCGGCCGAACGGGCAGATGAGTTGGTTCGCGATATGCGTCCGCGGTTTGTCGGCAAGTCGGGGGAGCTTGAAATGGAGCGGTCCATCGAGCGCGTGCGCAGTTGCGGCATCGTGCGCGAGGCACAGGCGGCGCGGGTTACAGCTGAACTCCTCAGACGATAGTCAGGCGGGCGGCAGGCAAAGCTGCGCGCGTAATCCTGCAACTGCGCCCTCCGCATTCAGACGATTGGCCAGCACAAGTCTCCCGCCGTGCTGTTCGGCAATCGCCTTGGCCAACGCAAGTCCGAGTCCGGCACCCCCGGTGCTGCTGTTGCGCGACGGCTCGCCCCGGGCGAAGGGCTCGAGCATGCGCGCCATGTCGTACTCGGGAATGCCGGGGCCATCGTCTTCAATGGCAATCACGGTTTCATCGCCGCGCCGCGATAACGAAACGCGCGCCGCGCCGCCATAGCGCAGCGCATTATCGATCAGGTTTCGGATTGCACTGCGCAGCCAGGTGGCGCGCACGGCCAGAGTGAGCCGCGGCGCATCCGTCAGCACAACGCGCTGTCCCAGGTCCTCGTATTCCTCGACGAGCTCCGCGACCAGAGCTGACAGATCGGTCAACTCGCTCGGCTCGCGGGCGCGCCCAGCGCGAGCTAGTGACAAAATATCGTCGAGTGAGCGGGCAATATCGTCAATTGTCTTGGCCATGCGGCCGCGCTCGCCTGCATCTTCAACCGATTCGATGCGCACTCGCAACGCAGCGAGGGGAGTCTTGAGATCGTGGCCAATGGCCCCCAGCATCACGTCCTTCTCATCGAGCAGGGTAACAATTCGCCGTTCCATCGCGTTGTGCGCCAGGATCAGGTCGCGAACATCGTTGGGTCCTTCCGGCTCAATCTGGGCGGCGGCATCACGGGTTTCGGCAAAGTGCGCGGTCCTGCCCGTAAGTGTCGCCAGCGGGCGGGTTATGCGCCGCACGATAAAGGCGATAGCGCCCACCAGGACAGCGTAGATCAGCAGGGTCTGGCCGATCAGGGAGGCAACGATCATGCGTTCACCGGGCGGGACGAACACGCGCGCAATCAGCCATTTTCCCGGTTCAGGCTGCACAGCAGCAAGCAGAAGCCAATCAGGTTCTGCTACGGCGTGGCTGCGCGGCCGCATAGCTCGCGCGAGCAACCTCGCTTTGGCAGCGGCATCGTCTGCCACAAGCCGACGTACGACCACCACTTCCCCTGACGCGACATCCTGGTCCATCAGGATCGCCCGCAAATCGGCTTCGGCGCGAATGTCGCGCTCGTCGGATCCTCTGACCGGCGACGAGGCACTTCGCTCGATCCAGAAACCGCGACCCGGTCTGCGCGACAGGTCCGGCAGGTCGGGCAAGGCCATATCTTCGCGCACTGCGCGCAGTAGGCGGAACGCAGCGGTATGCAGCAAGGTTGCTTCGCGCTGGCTGGCCTGCGCGCGATAGATCAGCACGGCACTCACACCCTGTGCCAACAGCAAGGCAAGCGCCACGGCGAGCAGCATCTGCCCCTTGAGACTTCGCGGCCACAGGCCGCCCAGCCAGGCCGTGGCGCTCATGCGTCGGCGTCAGTGAGCCGGCGCACATCCGCCGCCAGCATGTAGCCGCCGCCCCACACGGTCTGGATCAATTGAGGATTGCGGCTGTCGGTTTCAATCTTGCGGC
>JANLSP010000569.1:0-16374 GCA_031362485.1 Novosphingobium sp. | reverse complement strand
CGCTGGAATGCGAGATCGGCGAGCAGCGGCCGCAATCTGGCTGGCGTTTTTCCATAAACCGGATCGCCCAATAGGGCATGGCCAATGGATGCAAGATGAACGCGGACCTGATGCGTGCGCCCGGTCTCCAGCCGGCACTCGATCAGCGATGCGCCCGCCAGCTCTTCCAGCGTGGAATAGTGGGTAACTGCATGCTTGCCCCTGCCATCGGCGACGAGCGCCATCTTCTTGCGATCGCTGTTGCTCCGGGCGATGTTGCCGCGCACCGTTCCTGCAGGCGGTGCGGGGCACCCCGCGACAACCGCGAGGTAGGCGCGCTCGATCGAGTGATCGGCGAATTGCCGCGACAGGCCTTCATGCGCGGCATCGCTCTTGGCGACCACCAGCAGTCCCGAGGTGTCCTTGTCGATGCGGTGGACGATGCCTGGCCGGATAACGCCGCCAATCCCGGACAGCTTGCCCCGGCAGTGGTGCAACAGCGCGTTGACCAGCGTGCCATCGGGATTGCCGGCGGCGGGATGGACGACGAGCCCGGCCGGCTTGTCGACAACAATCAGGTCATCATCCTCATAGGCGATGACCAGTGCGATATCCTGCGGCGCGGCCTCGGCAGGGGCTGGTTGGGGAACCGCAATGCGGAACGGCGTGCCTTCGACGAGCTTTAGCGAGGCCTGACTTACTGACTTTCCGGCGAGGCTGATGCGTCCTTCGCCGAGCAGCGCCTTCACCCGCTCGCGGCTTAAGCCGCTGGCGAGGCTGAGCGCCTTGTCCAGCCTTTCGCCTGCGTCCACAACGCCTTCGATGATGATTTCCCCCTGAACCATGTCTAGAGAAATGGGCATGACCATCGAAGTGACAAGTGGCACGATTGCAACACTGCTTGCAGAAGCGACAAAGGCAGCGCCGCGTGAATGCTGCGGGCTGTTGCTGGGAAAAGGCTTGCGCGTGCTGGAAGCTTGCCCCGCCGCCAATCTCGCTGCCGATCCGTTGCGGCACTTCGAGATCGATCCTGCCGCGCTCATCGCCGCACACCGCGCCGAGCGCAGCGGCGGGCCCCAGCTGCTGGGCTATTATCATTCACACCCCGCCGGCCATCCGCTGCCTTCCGCCACTGATTGCGAACATGCCAGCGGTGATGGCCGCGTCTGGGCCATTGTCGCAGGTGGCGAGGTGCGGTTTTATCGCGACGGGCCGGGAGGCTTCGCATCTATGGAAGTTGTGGTGGCCTGACCCCGGGTCAGCGCAAATGCTCCGGCCGCGCATGGCCGTCGCCGGTGCCACTATCGGCCATGTCGCACTTGAACAGCATGACCGAGCCGCGATCGAGGCAGGGTTCCTCATCAGCATTGAAATCCTTGCCGATCACCGGATCGGCAAAGATCCGGTTGATCTGCTCGAAGGCGGCCTCATCGGGCATCACCCATTCGACGATGCAATCATATTGCCACTCAATCGGCCCAAAGCCGCTGCCTTTCGCATCTGCGCCGCTGCTGGCCGTCGGCACACCGCCGCCCCAGGTCCCGGTCTTGTAGTTGCGCTTGTAGGAAAGCATCAGATCGCCGAAATACTTCTGAGCAAGGCGCGCGTGGCTGGTTTCGTAGTGGTCGCGAAACTGCTGCATGGTAATGCCCGGCTTGCGCCTGAGCAGCCAGATGACCTTGAACATCGCGCTCTCCCGTTGGCTTTGTGCTGACGCAATCATGTCGCGGCCACCATCGCCCGGCAATGATCTAATGCGACAGTTCGGGTGAGGAGGCGCTTCCACCGGAACAGGTCTGGCTTTAAGGAGGCAGGGAACGGAGAACGAATTGCTCATGACTAACAGCTCACTCGACCTTGCCAGCCTGCTTTGCTCGCGGCTGTGCCACGACCTGCTTAGCCCGGTCGGCGCGATGTCGAACGGCATTGAGCTCATCACCGAGGAAAAAGATCCGGAGATGCGCAAGCGCTGCTTCGAGCTGCTCGAACAGAGCGCGAAGATCAGCGCCGACAAGCTCAAGTTCTTCCGCCTCGCATTCGGCGCGGCTGGAGGCTACGGCGACATGGTGCCGGTCGAGGAAGCGCGCAGCGTGGTCGATGCGCTGGCGGGTAACAACGGGCGGATAGAGGTGAACTGGGCGCTTGGCGCCGATGCCCTGCCCAAACCGGCGGTGAAGACCCTGCTCAATCTCGCGCTGATCGGCATCGAGGCGCTGGTTCGCGGCGGCACGCTGGAGCTGGGTGCGGAAATGCGTGAAGGGGCCAGCGAAATTGTCGTCCGGGCATCGGGCAACCGCGTCGTCTTTGATGAAACCATTGGTCTGGCGCTCGAAGGCAGGCTTGATCCGCGCGAATTGTCCAGCCGCACCGCGCCTGCAGCCATGTTGTTTCAGCTCGCGGAAGGTCTTGGCGGCGGCCTGCAATTTGCGCTCAGCGATGATGCACTGGTGCTGGGCGCAGTGTTGCCGAGCGGCTGATCCGTTGTCGGATCTCGATCTTCAAGAAGCGCCGTCTCCCAATTGGGATGAACGGCAACTGCCGGTCTCAATGGTGGTGCTCCATTATACCGGCATGCCCGATGCGGCGGGCGCGCTAAAGCGGATGTGCGACGCCTCGGCCAAGGTTTCCGCGCACTACATGATCGACGAGGATGGCACGGTCACCCGAATGGTCAACGAAGACAAGCGCGCGTGGCATGCCGGCAAGAGCTATTGGCGGGGCGTAACGGATATCAATTCGGCCAGCGTTGGCATCGAGCTGGTCAATCCCGGGCATGAATGGGGCTATCGTCCGTTCCCCGAGCCGCAGATGGAAAGCCTGATCCCGCTGCTCCACGCAATTATCCAGCGCTATGACATTCCGCGCGCCAACGTTGTCGGCCACTCCGATATTGCACCGGCGCGAAAGGACGATCCGGGCGAGCTATTCGAATGGGACCTGCTCGCTCGTTACCGGCTGGCGCTGCCGCGCCCCGAACTGCGCATTCCATCGCCCTATGCCAACGACGGCGCGTTCTATCTGGCGCTCGAGCGATTCGGCTATGACATTGCCGATGGCCACGCGGCCGTGCGCGCTTTCCAGCGGCGCTGGCGGCCCGAAACCATCGATGGCGTGATCGACGGCGAATCATCCGCGATCCTGTTCGCTTTGTTGTTGGATCGCGACCAGGGAAAGACTAGGTAGGTCCGGTGCCGGGGAGCCGGGCAGCCGCGTCCTTCGGCATGCTCTTGATGAGCGGGTCGAAGGCCGAGGAAAGTCCGGGCTCCACGAAACAAGGGTGGCGGGTAACGCCCGCCGGATGCAAGTCCAGGGAAAGTGCCACAGAGAGCAGACCGCTAACGGAGGCAACTCCGCAGCAAGGGTGAAAGGGTGCGGCAAGAGCGCACCGCGCGGCTGGTAACAGTCGCGGCATGGCAAACCCCACCCGGAGCAAGACCGAATAGGGGCGGCGCGTCCTGGCGGAAGCAAGGACTGGTGTGTTTCGCACCGATCGCCCGGGTTGGTCGCTGGAGCCTTGCGGCAACGCAAGGCCGAGAGGAATGGCTGCCAGCGCCGCTGCGTCCGCAAGGATACGGGCGGCGTTACAGAACCCGGCTTACAGGCTCCCCGGCACAGCATTCTTATTAGGGACTGCCCCTAATAAGAATGCGGGAGGGCGCCCTTGGGTTATGCGTCCTCGGTTTCTTCGTGCCGCTGGAACATCTGCGCGATGTCGCCCGAAACGACCGCCCGATGTTTTTCGCCCGGTGCCAGCGGCGCTGCCCCGCCGCCGCCCGAATGCGACGAAGTGTCGACACCCTTGGCCTTGGCCTTGGCGCGCAGCGCGGCAACCGTCAGTTCCTCGCGCGGCTGGCGCTCAAACATCGGGAATTTGTAGTCGCGCATGGCGTTGAGGTGAGTGATCTTATCAATCTGCACATCGGTCAGGTGCTTGATCGAGGGCCACAGCACTTCGGGTGATTCGGGCCACGGCGTGTCCGAATGCGGATAGTCGACTTCGAAGCAGATGTTGTCCTCACCGATCAGATCAACATTCCTGAGGCCGTAGGCGTCATCGATGAAGCACGAGGTGAAATGCTGACGGAAGATCTCGCTCGGTTTTTTGCCGTGCAGGTAGCTTTCCGAATGAGTCCAGGCGCTGTGCTGCTGGTTGGTATAGTCGGCCCGTTCGAGCAGATAGGGAATCCAGCCGATGCCGCTTTCCGACAGGCCAATGCGCAGCGTCGGATAGCGGTTGAATGCATCGAGATGGAGCCAATCGGAAGTGCCGAAGCTCACCGCCATTGGCATGGTCGTGATCCAGGCTTCGATCGGCGAATTCATCGAAGCGTGCGGGGCAACATGGCCGCAGCCAATATGCAGGTTGATCGTCGTCTCGCAATCGGTCGCCGCCTTCCACAGCGGCTCCCAGTGGTCGCTGTGGATCGAGGGCAGCCCGCGCGCGGGCGGATTGTCGTTGAACACCACCGAATGGCAGCCCTTGGCGGCCAGCCGATGGATCTCGTCCGACATCAGCTGCGGATCCCACAGCGGGATCATGCCCATCGGAATGAACCGCGACGGATAGGCGCCGCACCATTCGTCGATGTGCCAATCGTTCCAGGCGCGCAGGTGAGTGAGGCCCAGAGCCCTGTTCTCAGCCCGGAAAAACGTGCCGCCGTCCATTCCGCCAAGGCTGGAGAAGTTCATCGAAGCGGCAATTCCGTTGACGTCCATGTCGTCGACGCGCTTATGGACATCGTAGCAGCCGGGGCGCAACTGATCGAGCGAGGTCGGCTCCATCCCATATTCCTCGCGCGGGCGGCCGACCACGGCATTGAGCGCGACCGAGGCCAGCTGCATGCCCTGATATTCCCAATAGTTCTTGCCATTGGGCCCTGTCATCAGCTTGGGCGCGGTCGCCAGCGCCTCGCCTGAGAGCTGGTTGTCGAATACGTCGGCCGGTTCGGTGATGTGATCGTCGACACTGACGAGCACCATGTCTTCCATTTTCATGACACTATTCTCCCTTGGGATTCGCGAACGATTTCCCCTTGCCGCTTAAATCGGATTAATTCGCGCGCAAAGCAATCAGGAAACGCGCCGCGCTGGCGATAATTGGAGAGATCAATCAAGCGTAAAACGCGCCGGGGGGATCAACACGCCCGGCGTCTCGCTGCGGCCGCGATAGAGAAACGAGGCGCTGGCGAGCGGCTTGCCTTCCTTCAGGCTGTCGCCGCCATCGGACGGCACGATGTTGATGTAATAGTCGCGCCCGTCGCCGCCAAAGCGGACCTGGGTGGTCGAGCCGGGAGGGGTGGGCACATCGGCGAGCGGTGTGCCATCGGGCGCGATGCGGCGCAGGATGCCGGGCGAACGAAAGCCGGTAATCCACACATTGCCGGCCTCATCAAGCGCCATCCCGTCGCAGTCATCGCGCTCAAGCAGAACCCGCTGGCCGGACAAAGTGAGATCATCCGCCACGTCGAACGCCCAGCCCTTGCGGAAGGTATCACTGCAATAGAAGCGGCGGCGGGCCGGATCATGCGCAATGCCGTTGGAAAAATAGATGTCGGCATCCATACGGATGACCTTGCGGTCTGCGGTAAGGCGATAGAGCGCCGAGCCGCGCGTGTCCTTCGCTGCGATGATATTCTCGATGTCATTGGTGCCGAAATAGATACCGCCGGTGCCATCGGGCCACATCTCGTTGATGCCGTTGATGGCCTTGCCTTCCAGCTCCTCCAGCAGCCAGCCCGACTTGCCAGTGTCAGGGTTGTTCCACATGATTCCGCCCTGGCCGGTCGAAAACACCGCGCCATCGTAGTTCAGCATCACTCCGCCGGTCCACATCCGGCTCTCGTTGAACGAGCCGACTTTGGTGCCATCGGGCTTTGCCCCGTGGATGCCGCCAGCGATAACGTCGCTGTACCAGACGACATCGCGCACGTGGTCCACTGCCAGCCCTTCCAGGTAGACCCCCTCAGCGAGCGCGACATATTCACCGATTGCCAGCTCCGCCATACCATCCTCCATTTTCGTCCCGGTCGGTTCTTGCGCCAGACCGGGTGCGTTCGTCAAGCTGGTAGCAATCAGCCAGCCGCATCGCTCGCGCCGATCAGCTTGCCGCCATCGACCACGATCGTCTGCCCGGTGACGAAGCTTCCCGCACGCGACGCGAGATAGATCGCCGCGCCGGCGATCTCGTCAGGCTCGGCAATGCGCCCAAGCGCGCTGGAACCGGTTATCCGGGCAAGGTTCGCCGGATTTTCCCATAAGGTGCGGGCGAAATCCGTGCGCACGAGACCCGGCGCGATGCAATTTACCCGCACGCCCCGCCGGCCCCACTCGACCGCCAGGCTGCGCGCCAACGACTGCTCAGCCGCTTTGGACATGTTGTAGAAGCCCATAACGTCCGAGCCGATGAAGCCGCCCACCGAAGAGATGATCAGGATCGCGCCCTCGCCGCGCGCCGCCATCTGCGGGGCAACCAGACCCGCAAACCAGACGATGCTTTTGATGTTGGCGGCAAAAATCTTGTCCATCGCGCCGTCATCGATAGCGGCGAGCGGACCATAGGCGGGATTGGCCGCGGCATTGCACACCAGAATGTCGATCTGCCCCCACCCGGCGATGACGGCCGCGATCAGCGCCTCGACCTCCTCGCGCCGGGTGATGTTGCAGGCGCGGGCCATCGCCTCGCCACCCGCCGCGCGGATCGCGGCGGCCACCCCGTCACAGGCATCCTGCTTGCGCGATGATATGACCACTTTCGCCCCGTGCTCGGCCATGCGTTCGGCAATCGCCCGGCCGATGCCCTTGCTTGAGCCGGTGATGACCGCGACTTTGCCGGTCAAATCGAACAAGGGCGAAGTCGCTTGCATCGGCTCAGTGCGGTGTCTCGGCATTGCCGTCCGTGCCGCCACCCGCAGTTCCCATCGCGGCATCGACCAGGCCGGTGCGGCTCATCCACCAGAACAGGATAATGCCGGGAACCGCAAGCAGCGTGGTGAGCAGATAGAAGTTTACATAGCCCATGCCTTCGATCAGCCCGCCTGCCGTGGTGCCGGTGACGAAGCGGCCGACGATGCTCGCTCCTGCCGAAATCAGGGCGTATTGCGAGGCGGTGAAACGCAAGTCGCACAGCGCCGAGAAGTAGGCGACGACGACCACGCCGCCATAGCCGGAGGCGATATTCTCAAAGCCGATGGCGGCCGCCATGCCGAAGTTGGAATGGCCGGCCGCCGCCAGTGCGGCAAAGCTGAGGTTGGACACTGCCATCAGGACCAGCGCGAGCAGCACCGAGCGCTTGAGGCCGAGCCTGGCGTAAGCCACCCCGCCGATGAACACCCCGATCAGATAGGCCCAGAAGCCGACGCCGACATCCCACAGCGCCACTTCGTCGTTGCTGAAACCCAGATCATCGAACAGCAGGCGGAAGGTGAGGTTCGCCAGCGTATCGCCGATCTTGTGGACGAGGATGAACAGCAGCACGAGCAGCGCGCCGTGGCGCTGGAAGAATTCGGCAAAAGGCCCGGCAATTGAGGACCAGACATCGCCCAGACCTTTCTTGCCGACCGGATCGCGGTGGCGGGGTGGCTCGCCCAGAAACAGCGCAGTGAGCATTGCGGGCAGGGCAAATGCGGCGCAGGCAATGTAGGCGGCGCTCCAGCCCATCCGCGCCGAGACCACCAAGGCCAACGCGCCCGCGCCCGCCGAGCCGATCCGCCAGCCATACTGGCTCATTCCGGAACCCGTGCCGAGTTGATAGGGCTTCAGCGTCTCGATCCGGTAGGCATCGATGACGATATCGAAAGTCGCACCCGCCGCGCCGACAAGGATTGCGCAAGTGGCCGTCCAGGCGATGTCGGCGGCCGGATCGACCAGCGCCAGATTGACGACGGCGGCGATCACCAGCACTCCGGTGACCAGCATCCAGCTGACCCGCTGCCCCAGCCGGCCAATGATGGGCAGGTGCACGCCATCGACGATCCAGGCCCAGAGGAACTTGAGGTTGTAAACCAGGAAAGCGAGCGTGAAGGCAGTAACGGTCTTTTTCGAAATCCCGTCCTGCGCCAGCCGCGTAGTCAGCGTCGCGCCGATCATCGCATAGGGAAAGCCCGAGGACATGCCGAGGAAGAACGCGGCAAGCGATTCCTTTTCGAGATAGGGCTTGAGCGATCCTGCCAGGCTGCGTCCCTGCTCGCCGGTCGCCCCGGCTGAGGTCTCATTCATCGGCCGTCCCTTCCCTTTGGCGCACCGCCTGCGAGACTAGCGCGATATGGCGGCAAGGCCAGTTCTTTGACGCCCCTTCTCCACAAGGCTAAGGCCGCCCGCATGGCCAATCCCCCAGAACCCAGAACCGGCGCCCGAACCGGCGAACGTATCGCCAAGCTTCTCGCCCGCGCCGGTGTCGCCAGCCGCCGCGAGGTGGAACGCATGATTGCCGAAGGGCGGGTCAAGCTGAACGATGTGGTGCTGACCACGCCCGCGACTGTGCTGGAAAACCTGCGCGGCGTCACGGTGGACGATGAGCCGGTCAAGGCCGCCGAAGCCGCGCGGCTGTTCCGCTTTCACAAGCCTTCGGGGCTGATAACGGCAGAACGCGATCCAGCCGGCCGCCCGACGATCTACACCGCGCTACGCAACGCGCTGCCGCCCGGCACTCCGCGACTGATGCCGGTGGGCCGGCTCGATTTCAACACCGAGGGACTGTTGTTGATGACCAACGATGGCGAGCTGAAACGCGCGATGGAGCTGCCTGCAAGCGGCATCCCGCGCACTTACCGCGCCCGCACCTATGGTAATATCAGCCAGGCCCAGCTTGAAGAGCTGATCGACGGCGTGACCATCGAAGGCATCCATTACGGCAAGATCGACGCCAACATGGAACGCAAGACCGGGCGCAACCAATGGATCGAGCTGACTCTCACCGAAGGCAAGAACCGCGAGGTGCGCCGCGTGCTCGAGCATCTCGGGCTTGAGGTCTCGCGGCTGCTGCGCACGGCATACGGTCCGTTCAGCCTCGGCGATATTGCGCGGGGCAGCGCCAACGAAGTGCTGCCGAAGGAAGTAGAGCGTTTCATCGAAGCCATGCCCAGCTTTGCTCGGCGAGAGGCCAGCGATCCGGCCTCGAAAAAGGTCGGCTCTCCGCCGCCGCCGCGTGGCAGCTTTCGCCCCGAAGGCCCGGAAGGCAAGCGCCGGTCCTCGCCATCGCGGCCCGATGACGGACCCCTCAGCCGCCGCGAAATACAGCCGCGCGGGCCGGCCCGCGGGCCCCGCCGGGGGCCGGGAGCGCCCCGCAAGTGAGAATTATCGCCGGGGAGTGGCGCGGCCGGAAACTTACCGCGCCGCAGGGCGAAGCGACGCGGCCCACCGCTGATCGCACCCGCGAAGCGCTGTTTTCGATGCTGGTCAGCCGGCTGGGCAGCTTCGAAGGGCTCAGCGCCGCCGACCTGTTTGCCGGCTCGGGCGCTCTGGGGCTGGAGGCTCTCTCTCGCGGCGCTGCCGCCTGCCTGTTTGTTGAACAGGATGCCGCCGCGATCCGTGCCTTGCGGACAAACATTGCCAACTTGCGCGCTGCTGATCGCTGCGATGTGCGCGCGTCATCGGTGCTCACTCTGCCGCCGGTCAAGGAGCCGCTGGACCTGATCCTGCTCGATCCGCCCTACGGCAGCGGCGCGGGCGCTGTGGCACTGGAGAAGCTGGCGCGGCTCGGCTGGGTTGGCCCGGCGACCTGGGTAAGCCTGGAAACAGCCCACAACGAGGACCCGAGGCCGAAAGGTTTCGCAATTGACGCTGAACGCAAGGCCGGCAAGGCGAAGATCACGCTGCTGCGCCTTGCGGGCTAAGCCGGAGGGGGCTTGGCCGTCAGCACGCCAGTCAAGGTCAGCAATCCGGCAATGCTGATTAGCCCGCCCACGAAAATCAGATTGCCCGACGCCGCCATGCCTTGCGCGACGAACGGCGTCAGCGCGCCGCCGACAATCCCGCCCGCGTTGAATGCCACCGAAACCCCGCTGTAGCGCACCAGCGGCGGGTACAGCGTCGGCAACCATGCGCCGAGCGGGCCATAGACATAGCCCATAACGAACAGCGCAGCCGACAGCGTGGCGAAAATCATCACCAGCGAACCTGACGCCAAGCCAGGTCCGAAGACGAAACCCAGCAGCACTGTCGCCGCCGCGCCGAGTGCGAGCGTGGTGCGACTGCCAAGCAGGTCCGCGCGCCATGCCGCCAGCGCAATTCCAGCAGCAAGGAAGAAGTTCGCCGCGAGCTGGACAGAGAGGAAGCTTGTCCGGCTATAGCCGAGTGTGCCCGTCCCGACAGCGAGCGCAAAGGCGGTTGCCAGATAAAAGATCGCAAAGCAGGCGACGGCTCCTGCGGTTCCGGCCAGAACGGCCCAGCCGTGCCGGGCGAACAGGGTCACCAATGGCACCGCGGGCGGCTTCTCCCGGGCGAGCGCCGCGCTGAACTGTGGCGTCTCGCCAATTCGCAGCCGCACCCAAAGCCCCAGCCCCACCAACACCGCGCTGAGCAGGAAAGGCACGCGCCATCCCCATGCCTTGAACTCCGCATCGGGCAGCCACAAGCCGAGCGCCAGGAACAGGCCATTGGCGGCGAGAAAGCCAATCGGCGCGCCAAATTGCGGCGCCGCACCGAAGCGGGCTTCCCAGCCTTTGGGCGCATTTTCAACCGCGAGCAGGGCCGCGCCGCCCCATTCGCCACCAAGCCCGAAGCCTTGCCCGAAACGCAGCACGCAGAGCAACGTCGGGGCCAGCCAGCCTGCGCCCCAGCCCTCGGCCATGGCATAGGTCGGCAGGAAGGCGATGAGCAGGGTCGATATGCCCATCAGCAGCAGCGAGGCAACCAGCGTCGATTTTCGCCCGATCCGGTCGCCGAAGTGACCAAAAGCGACCGCGCCAACCGGCCGTGCAAAAAAGGCGATGCCAAACGTCAGAAACGAGAGCGCCAGCGCCGCCGCTGGCGATTGCTCGGGAAAGAACAACGGCCCGAAGACCAGCGCGGCGGCGGTCGCATAGATATAGAAATCGTAGAACTCGACGGCGGTGCCGGCCATCGCGGCAGTGAGCACGCGGGCATGCTGGCGGATCGGATGCATTTTTGGCCCCCTGTTGCGCTTGACTTGCCAGCCCGCCGCGCGCTGTCAACCTTGCAGGGCATATCGCACTTGCGCCCAGCGCGCCTGTTCACTAGTTGTTCGCGCATGCAAGACTCCCCGCCCCACTTGACCAGCGCGGGCGACGACCCCTTCCTGGCCGGCCTCAACGCGCCGCAGCGCGAGGCGGTGCTGACCACCGAAGGCCCGGTGCTGATGCTGGCCGGCGCGGGCACGGGGAAGACCTCAGCGCTGACTGCCAGGCTGGCCCATCTCGTGCGCTCGCGGCTGGCCTGGCCGAGCGAAATCCTGTGCGTTACGTTCACCAACAAGGCCGCGCGCGAAATGAAGGAGCGGGTCGGGCAACTGATCGGCGATGCGGTGGAAGGCATGCCCTGGCTCGGCACGTTCCATGCTATCGGCGCGAAATTGCTGCGCCGCCATGCCGAGCTGATGGGTCTGCAGAGCAATTTCACCATCATCGACACCGACGACCAGCTGCGCCTGCTCAAGCAGCTGATCCAGGCCGAAGGAGTCGATGACAAGCGTTTCCCGCCGCGCCTGCTCGCTTCACTGATCGACCGCTGGAAGAACAAGGGGCTGGGGCCCGGCGATCTCGATGCGGCGGAAAACGAGGCCTATGCGAACGGCAAGGGCCAGCATTTCTATCGGCTCTATCAGGACCGGCTCAAAGCGCTCAACGCCTGCGATTTCGGCGACTTGCTGCTGCACGGGCTAAACTTGCTGCGCGGTAATCCGCAGATTCTGGAGCAATACCAGAATCGCTTCAAATATATCCTGGTCGACGAATACCAGGACACCAACCAGGTCCAGTACCTGTGGCTGCGGCTGCTGGCGCAGACGCGCAAGAACATCTGCGTGGTCGGTGTCGATGACCAATCAATCTATTCGTGGCGCGGTGCGGAAGTGGCCAATATCCTGCGTTTCGAGAAGGATTTCCCGGGCGCAAAAGTGATCCGGTTGGAACAGAACTATCGGTCGACGCCGCATATCCTCGCCGCAGCATCGGGGCTGATCGCGGCCAACGGCGAACGCCTTGGCAAGACCTTGTGGACCGAGCAGGGCGGCGGCGAGAAGCTGCGAGTGATTGGCGTGTGGGATGGCCCGGAGGAAGCGCGCCGCGTCGGCGAAGATCTGGAGCTGCTGGAAAGGGAAGGGGCCAACCTCGATCATTGCGCCATCCTCGTGCGCGCGCAGTTCCAGACCCGAGAACTGGAAGACCGTTTTATCGCCATCGGCATGGCCTACCGCATCGTCGGGGGTTTCCGCTTCTATGAACGGGCTGAAATTCGCGATGCGCTCGCCTATCTGCGGATCATTGGCCAGCCGTCCGACGACCTCGCTTTTGAGCGCATCTACAACACGCCAAAGCGCGGGTTGGGGGACAAGACGCTCGAGAAAATGCACCGCCATGCCCGCACGCGAGGCATGCCGCTTGCCGCCGCATCGCTGGAGCTTGTGGATACCGACGAACTTCCTGCGCGCGCCCGCTCCACGTTGCTTGCCTTGATGCGCGATTTCGCCCGCTGGCGCGACATGGCCGCGAGCCTGTCGCCAGCCGAACTTGCACGCACCGTACTCGACGAGAGCGGCTATACCGCCGCGCTGCAGGCCGAACGCAGCGCGGAAAGCGCCGGACGGCTCGAAAATCTGACCGAGCTCGCCCGCGCCATGGAGGAATACGAGACGCTCGGCGATTTCCTGGAACATGTCAGCCTGGTGATGGACAACGATCGTGCCTCCGATGAGGAGAAGGTCACCATCATGACCATTCACGCGGCAAAAGGCCTCGAGTTCGACCAACTGTTCCTGGTTGGCTGGGAAGAAGGCATATTCCCCTCGCAGCGCGCACTCGATGAGGGCGGCCTCGCCAGCCTCGAGGAAGAGCGCCGCCTCGCCTATGTGGCGATCACCCGGGCGAAAAAGCGCTGCACCATCCTGCACGCCGCCAACCGGCGCATCTATGGCCAGTGGACCAGCTCGATTCCCAGCCGCTTCATCGCCGAACTGCCCGCCGAACATATCGAGCAGGAGACCACGCTGACCGGCGGCGCTTCGCTGTGGAAGGCGAACTGGTCCGAGCGCGCCGATCCTTTCGTCGATGTCGCGCGCGACCGCCCTGGCCGCGCGGAGACCCGCGGCCCCGGCTGGCAGCGCGCCGCCGCGCAGACTTTCGACCCCGTCCCGCGCCGGATCGCCGAACCTGGACGCAGCGCCGCCAGCTTCGCCGCCAAGCCAAGGGGCGACATCTCGGTTGGAGCGCGGGTGTTCCACGACAAGTTCGGCTATGGCGCAGTCGCCGCGCAGGACGGAAACAAGCTGGAGATCGAATTCGAAAGCGCCGGGCGAAAACGGGTGATCGACAGCTTCGTCAAACTGGCTGATTGATCGCCGGTCGGTCGCGCAGGCTCCCGCTCTTGAGCTTCGGCGGTGCGTCGAGTTCGCCTTCTTCCATGATTTGCTGGCGCATCTCGTCGCGCTTTTCGTGAATTGAGGCGATCACCGGGCCCATCGCCACGCCCAGATCGATCAGCACCGCTTCAGACAACTGCAGCGACGCTTCCAGCGTTTCGGGAACCGCATCGGTTGCGCCCGCGCGGTAGAGCTCGGCGGCATGGGCGGCATCGCGTGCACGAGCGATGATCGGCAGGCCGGGATATTGGGCGGCGATCCGTTTCACCAACCGCTGGACACCGTGCGGATCGTCCATGGTGAAAATGACCGCACTGGCCCGCTCAATTTCGAGATGGTCAAGCGTCTGCCCACGGGCAGCGTCGCCGTATATTGCCGGATAACCGTTGCGCTGGGCCACCATGACACTGTCAGGATCGGAATCGACCACGACAAAGCGTTTGCCATGTTCGCGCAGCATGTCGGCAACCAGTCGGCCCACGCGGCCGAAGCCGATGATAATGGCGCGCGGGCCATCGCCCACATCGGGCAGGGCCGGCGCTGCGGCCCGGTCTATCCGGCGCCCAAGCCGGGTGCCAAGCAGCGCCAGCAGCGGCGTAACTGTCATGCCGATCGCCGTGACAATCTGCCAGAACTGTGCGGCGGCCGGATTGATCAAGTTGACGCCAACCGCAGCGCTCAGAACGATCAGCGTGGTCTCCGAGGGGCTGGCCAGCAGGATCCCGGCTTCGGTCGCGGTGCCGGACCTTGCGCCCATCGCCCTGAGCAGCGCGCCAGTCACCGCCGCCTTGATCACCAGCACCGCGACTACAGCCAGCACGATTTGCCATAACTGCTGCCAGATCAGCGACAGATCGAGGCTCATGCCGATGGTGATCAGGAAGATGCCCAGCGCCAGGCCCTTGAATGGCGCGATCATGGCTTCGACTTCGGTGTGGTAGTCGGTCTCGGCGATCACCAGCCCGGCAACCAGCGCGCCGACTATCGGACTGAGCCCCGTCGCGCCAGTGACAAGCGCGGCCGCGATCACTACCAGCAGGCTGACCGCAAGGAACAGTTCGGGGCTCTTTGTCCGCGCCGCCTGGGCAAACAACAGCGGCAGCACCATCCGGCCTACAATCAGCAGCAGTGCGACGGTGACTCCACCCAGCACCACAGTCTGGAGCAAATCACTGCCCGTTTGCGCGTCGCCGCCGCGCCCCATCGCGCCCAGCAGGAAAATGATCGGCACCAGCGCGAGATCTTCGAAAAGCAGCATCGAAAGCGCCGCCTTGCCTACTGCCGTGCGCGTGCCGGTAATCCGCAGCACCAACGCGGTGGAAGACAGCGCAAGCGCAAGGCCAAGCGCCAGCGAGGTTGCCGGCGAATTGCCGAGCGCCATAAGGCCCACGCCAAGCAAAGCTGCACAGACCAGCAGTTCCAGCGAACCAAGCCCAAAGACCTGTCGCCGCATTTTCCACAAACGTCCGAACGAAAGTTCCAACCCGACGGAAAACAGCAGGAAGATGATCCCCAGTTCGGCAAATATGCTCAGCGCGCCGGGATCGGTGATGGTGAAATAATACAGCCAAGGCTGCGCGGGAACCAGCGCCCCCAGCCCATGCGGCCCGGCCAGCACGCCAACCAGTATGAAGCCGATGATCGGCGTGATCCGAAACCGCGCGAACAGCGGAATGATGATCCCGGCTGCACCAAGGATCACCAGCGCATCGGACATGATCGGGGACATGAGTTCGCTGGCGGCCATGGGCTTGATGCTATTGCAGATCGGGCGCAAAAGTCACGGCATGAACGCCTCGCGCGAAGTCGATATCGTGATTGTCGGCGGAGGCCCCGCCGGGATGATGGCCGGGCTGTTGTTCGCCCGCGCCGGGCTCGACGTGCTGGTGCTGGAAAAGCACGCCGATTTCTTTCGCGATTTTCGCGGCGACACTGTCCATCCCTCGACCATGGAGATTTTGCACGAGCTGGGCATGCTCGAGCGGTTTCTCGCGCGGCCGCATCACCGGCTGTATGGGGCGCAGATCGATTTCAACGGGCGGATGCTCACCATCGGCGATCTCAGCCATTTGGCCATGCCCGCGCCGTTCATCGCAATGATGCCGCAGTGGGAATTCCTCGATTTCCTGCGCGATGAGGCCGCCGCCTTTCCCGGTTTCGGCTTGCGGATGGAGGCGGAAGTGGCCGGACTGGTCGAGGCGGCTGGGCGTATTGGTGGAGTCAGGCTGGTAGGAGGCGAGGCCATCGCCGCACGCAAGCTGGTGTTGATGTGCGACGGGCGCAGTTCGCTCGCGCGCAGTATGCTGCCGCTTGAGGATCTTGGCGCGCCGATCGATGTGTTCTGGTTCGCTGTGCCCAAATCTTTCCAGCTCGATCTGCTGCGCGGCGGCATTCGCGGTTCTCGGCTGATCGTGCTGATTGATCGCGGGGACTATTTCCAATGCGCCTATGTCATCGCCAAGGGCGGGGCAGAGGCCATCAAGGCGCAAGGCATCGAGGCATTTCGCGAAAGCGTCCGCGCTCTCGCCCCGGAATTGCCCTCGCTCAATGAAGCTCTGCCCGACTGGGACTCGGTTCGGCTGCTCACTGTATCGCTTGATCGGCTGACGAAGTGGTCTCGGCCAGGCATGCTTGCTATTGGCGATGCTGCACATGCGATGAGCCCGGTGGGCGGGATCGGCATCAACCTGGCGATTGCCGATGCGGTCGCTACAGCTAATATTCTCGCAGGCCCAATGGACAGCGGCGCCGATACGGATGCCTTGTTGGCGCGGATCCAGAAGCGGCGGCTGTGGCCAACCCGGCTGATCCAGGCCGCCCAGCGCGCCGCACACGAACGCGTGCTGCGACCCTTGATCGAGGGC
>JANLSP010000542.1:0-2706 GCA_031362485.1 Novosphingobium sp. | reverse complement strand
GCGTTGGGCAAGGTTCTGGTGATCGGTGCGGGCGGGGTCAGCTCGGTCGCGGTGCACAAGATGGCGTTCAATCCCGGCATTTTCAGCGAGATTCATCTCGCTAGCCGTACTTTGGCCAAATGCGATGCGATCGCCGAATCGGTCCGGGCACGCTGCGGCGCGGCGGTTTCAACCTATGCCATCGACGCCGAAGATGTGCCTGCGCTGTCGGACCTGATCCGCAAGATCGGCCCCAAGCTGGTGGTCAATCTGGCGCTGCCCTATCAGGATCTGGCAATCATGGAGGCGTGTCTTGCGACCGGCACGCATTACCTCGACACCGCCAATTACGAACCACGCCACGAGGCGAAGTTTGAATACAAGTGGCAGTGGGACCTGCACGAGCGGTTCCGCGAGAAGGGACTGATGGCGCTGCTGGGCTCGGGCTTCGATCCGGGGGTGACCAGCGTTTTCGCCATGTGGCTCAAAAAGCACAAGCTGAAGACGATCCGTCGCCTCGACATCCTCGATTGCAACGGCGGCGATCACGGCCAGGCATTTGCCACCAATTTCAATCCCGAGATCAACATCAGGGAAGTCACCGCGCCCGCCCGACACTGGCTGAATGGCGAGTGGGTTGAAACCCCCGCACTGACGATCCGTCAGAGTTTTGATTTCGACGCTGTTGGCGCCAAGAACATGTACCTGATGTATCACGAGGAACTCGAAAGCCTGGCGCGGTTCATTCCCGAGTTGGAACGCGGGCGCTTCTGGATGACCTTCGGCGATGCCTATATCAATCACCTCACCGTGCTGAAGAACGTCGGGATGATCGGCATCGAGCCGATCGACTATCAGGGCCAGCAGATCGTCCCGCTGCAATTCCTCGCCGCCGTCCTGCCCAAGCCCGAAACGCTGGGGTCGACGACCAAAGGCAAGACCAATATCGGCGACATTGCCACCGGCGAAGCGCTCGATGGATCCGGCGACAGAACCTACTACATCTACAATATCTGCGACCACGAGGACGCCTATGCCGAGACCGGCAATCAGGCGATCAGCTATACCACGGGGGTGCCCGCGATGATCGGTGCCGCGCTGATGCTGAGCGGCGCGTGGATAGGTGAGGGCGTGTTCAACATGGAGCAGATGGACCCTGATCCGTTCATGGACATGCTGAACGCGCATGGACTGCCTTGGCAGGTGAAGGAACTGGCCGGGCCGTTGGAGTTTTGAGATGACACCACCTGGGGCGAAAGCGTTACTTGCGGGCCTCATGGTAGCCGGGTGTGAGTCTGCCGGATCGGCGCGGCCGGTGGCGAGCACACAAACCGTAGTTCCGTTAGAATATCGCGGCGAGTGGACCGATCAGCAGCGCTACTGCGGTGTGGAAGGCGACAATCTTGACAGCGTCTTGACCGTCACGGCGAGCAGCGTTGGCTATTATGAGAACACCTGGCGTATTCGCCGGGTTGAAATCACTCCGGCAGGCCTGTTTCTTACCTATTGGCCGCGAAGCGATTTTACTATGTACGCGCCAAATCGCCTGCGCCTGTCGCGCGATGGTAAAAGGATTTTCACCAGCGACGACAGGGCAGAGCAGGGCACTCGGCGTTGCCCGAAGGCCGGAGGTTAGCAAAATGGAAACCAGAGCCGGCGACCCGGGCGCTTTCGCCCATTTTGACCTCCACCGCGTCGATAGCCCCGCCTTCGTCGTCGATGCGGCAAAACTGCGCGCCAATCTCGCCATTCTCGCTGATGTGCGCGACCGGGCAGGGATCAAGGTGCTCGCCGCGCTCAAGGCCTTTTCGATGTGGAGCGTCGCGCCGATCATCGGCGAATACCTCGACGGGGTGTGCACCTCGGGCCTGTGGGAAGCGCGGCTTGCGGGCGAATTTTACGACGGCGAGATCACCACCTATTCTGCCGCCTACAAGCCCGATGATCTGGACGAAATTCTGCGCCTGTCGGATCACGTGATCTTCAATTCGCCGCAGCAGATCATCCGCTGCAGCGCGATTATAGAAGCGGCGCGGGCGCGCGGTGAGCGGTTCGATATCGGTCTGCGGATCAATCCGCTGCACCCCGAAGGCGAAGTGCCGCGATATGACCCGTGCGCGGCCCATTCGCGGCTCGGTTTTCCCATCGACCAACTGACGCAGGAACACATCGATCTTGTCGATGGGCTGCACATGCACACACTGTGCGAGCAGGATTTCGGCCCACTGGAGCGCACCTGGGACGTAGCATTCGACTATCTCGAGCCGTTCTTCGGCGAGTTCAAATGGCTGAACCTGGGCGGCGGACATCACATCACCCGCGCCGACTATCAGCGCGATGAACTGGTTGAATTCCTCATTGACCTGCAGGAAGATACCGGCGCCGAAGTCTATCTTGAACCCGGTGAGGCCATAGCCCTGGATGCCGGAATTCTCGTCGGTACAATTCTCGATTGCCACGAAAATGGCATGCCCGTCGCCATCACGGACATCTCCGCGACCTGCCATATGCCCGATGTGATCGAGGCTCCCTATCGCCCGGCCTTGCTGGGCGAGCTGCCTTTGCATGGCGAACTGATCGATGAAGCGCAGCAGGGTGCCGTCCGCCTTGGTGGCCCCTCCTGCCTCGCGGGCGATGTCATTGGTGACTACCGCCTGCCAGTGCCAACCGAGCCTGGCCAGCGCATCGCCTTCCTCGATCAGGCGCACTATTCGATGGTCAAGACGA
>JANLSP010000492.1:0-17867 GCA_031362485.1 Novosphingobium sp. | reverse complement strand
CGCTCGAAGGACTGACCACCTACAAGTGGCAGGTGCGTGGGCAGGGCCAGACGCGGCCTTGAAGCCAGTCATCACAGGAATTTTGGGCGGCAGCTTCAATCCCGCGCACGGCGGGCATCGGCGCATCTCGCTCTTTGCGCGCGATGCGCTGGGGCTTGATGAAGTCTGGTGGCTGGTCTCGCCAGGTAATCCGCTCAAGCCCCGGGAGGGCATGGCGCCGCTACCGGCCAGGCTGGCTTCGGCACGGCGGCAGGCGCGCCGGGCACCGATCCGAGTCACCGCAATCGAGCGCGAGCTCGGCACCCGCTTCACTATCGATACATTGCGCTGCCTTGTGCGCCGCTGGCCCAAACGGCAGTTCGTCTGGCTGATGGGATCCGACAATCTTGTCCAGTTCTCGCGCTGGCGTGACTGGCGCGGCATCGCCCGGCTGATGCCGATTGCGGTTATCGCACGCCCGGGCTATAACGGCGCTGCACTCGCGAGCCCCGCGATGGCCTGGCTGAGGCGCTATCGCGTTGCCCCTGCCAGCCTTGACAACCGGTTTCCATGGAGCGCACCCGCGCTGGTGTATCTGCGTTTCGATCCCGACAGCAGTTCGGCGACTGCCTTGCGGCGTGCCGATCCGCACTGGGCCAGCCGAATATCGGTTGCAGCCCTTCGCGACGGACTGACTCGCCATTTGATCCCGGCAGACGCTGCATGAACGATTGTCTTTTTGGGCACTCTGCCCGGCCTTCCCTTTCAGGAGCTCGTTTCCGCTGCATGACTGATTCAGTTGTATGACCCCGGCACAAGACCAGCCTGCGGCCACCCCCGCAGCCCACGCTCCATCGCCGCCGCCCCTTCCCGTTGCGGAACCCGGTTCTCTGCTTGAGCTGGTGCTGAAGTCGCTTGACGACGATCAGGCGCAGGAAGTCGTCGCGATCCCGCTTGAGGGCAAAAGCGGGATTGCCGACTACATGATTATCGCCTCGGGCCGGTCGAACCGCCAGGTCGCCTCCATCGCTGAAAAGCTGGCCGAGCGCGTCAAGCACGGCGGCTTCGGCTCATGCCGGATCGAGGGGCTTCCCGCTGCTGATTGGGTGCTGGTCGATGCGGGCGATATCATCTGCCACGTATTCCGCCCGGAAGTGCGCACCTTCTACAATCTCGAACGTATGTGGGCGTTTGGTGATGCGGCCTGACCCGAACCGGCGACGCCATGCGATTGCATGTCATAGCTAGAGGCAAGATCGGCCGCTCGGCAGAACACGAGCTGTGCGAACGCTATGCCAGGCGCCTTACTTGGCCCTTCAAGCTGACTGAACTGCCTGACAGCGGCGGCACCATTGCGCCGCCGCCAACCCCGGCGCGGGAAGTCCTGCTCGATGAGCGGGGACAGCAGCTCACTTCCGAAGAATTCGCTGCGAAGCTCAGCGAATGGCGCGATTCCGGGATTCGCGAGGCACGGTTCCATCTGGGCGCTGCCGACGGGCATGGTGAAGGCGCACGGGGAAAGGCCGATCTCCTGCTCGGTTTCGGACCGATGACCTGGCCGCACATGCTCGCCCGGGCCATGCTTATGGAACAATTGTGGCGCGCAACCAGCATTCTTGCTGGCCATCCCTATCACCGTTCGGGATAAGGCGCGGATGTTGCGACCTGCCCGCTTTGCCCTGGCTTTGCTGCTGCCTCTGGCGGCAGCGGGAGCGCTGGCGCAATCGGCGCTGGTCTATGACAATGTTGGCGAAGTGCAGGCCGCGCTTGCCGAGGCGCAGCGCGAGGGCGCAGCCGCGCGCGCCCGCGCTGAAAAACTGGAAGCCGAAGCTGCACGGGCCGTGGAAGCCGCCGACAAGACTGCGCGCGAGGCCGCCGGCGTAGCTGCCCGCATCCAGCAGGCAGAAGCCGAAATCGACGCCAGCAGGGCGCGCGTCGGCCTGATTGACCGACAACGAGCCGCCTTGCGCGCGCGTCTGGCAGAAAAGCAGCGGCCATTGGTCCGGCTCACCGCCTCGCTGCAACGCTTATCGCGGCGCCCACCGGTATTTTCGATCCTGCGCGCGGGTTCGGTGCGTGATACAATGTATGCGCGCGCCGTTCTTGCCACCTTGTTGCCCGAAATCGACCGGCGGACGGCCTCACTGCGCACCGAGATCAAGCGCGGCCGCGTGCTTGAGGAACAGACCCGGCTGGCCATGCAGCAGCTGAGAGCCAGCCAGGATGAGTTCGGCAAACGCCGTCAGGCGCTGGCGGCGCTGGAAACCAGCCAGCGGCTTGCCTCGCGAGCCAGCGGCGGCATTGCCGATCGCGAATCCGAGCGGGCGCTGGCCATGGCCGAGCGCAGCCGCGATCTCGATGCCCTGTCGAAGACAGTCAGCGAAGCCGGAAGCCTGCGCGATGAGCTCGCCGCGCTGCCGGGTCCGGTGGTCCGCCCTGCCCGGCCCGAAATTGCGCTGGTGGGCGCCCATGCAGGCCCTTCGCTTGCACCGCCGGCGGGACTTCCCGCCTATGCCCTGCCGGCAAGCGGACGTCTGGTGGCGGGCTTCGGAGAGTTGCCGAAGGACCTGCCGCGATCACGCGGAATTGTGCTCGCCGTGCGTCAGGGCGCACAGATTGTTGCCCCTGCCCCCGGCCGGGTCGCTTTTGCCGGCCCCTACCGCGGCTATGGCATGATCGTTATCATCGAGCATCCCGGCGGCTGGACGTCGCTGGTCACCGGCCTTGCCCAGCTCGACACGCGGATCGGCGATTCGCTGCTGATCGGCTCTCCGCTCGGCATTGCCGGGGCCGGACGCCCCCTGCTGACGCTGGAATTGCGACGCGGGGGCGAGGCGGTTAATCCTCTGGATTACATCCGCAAGCTATGACCTAAGCGCCATATGGCTTTGAAACGCATTGGGCGGTAGAATAGCCGCGACCAAGACAGGAAGATTGACCGCTGATGACCCTTGCACCTTATTCGCGAGCTGCGTTGCTCGCCGGCGTTCTGGCGCTGCTGCCGGCTACCACGGCCGGGCTTGCCGCTGTCGATGCGCGCTCGGGCCCTCAGTTCAACAAGCTGATTGCAGTCTATCAGTTGATCAAGGCCAATTATGTCGAGCCGGTCGATGATGACAAGCTGCTCAAGGGCGCGATCGACGGCATGCTGAGCAGCCTTGATCCGCACAGCTCCTATCTCGATGGCGCATCGCTGCAGCGGCTGGAGACCATGATCGATGGCCGCTATTCGGGGCTTGGGCTTTCGGTGATAATGGACGACGGCGCGGTCAAAATCGTCTCGCCCATGCGCGGCAGCCCGGCGGAGAAGGCTGGTCTCAAGGCGGGCGACTTCATCACGCACCTTGACGGCAAGTTGCACTATGGCGGCGACATCGACGAAGCGGTGTCGAAAATGCGCGGCGAGGCGGGAACGACTATCCGGCTCACCATCTTCCGTCCCGGTCGCCAGGAGCCGTTCGATGTGTCCGTAACGCGCGGCGTGATCGACCTCAAGCCAGTCACCGCCAAGTTCGAGAATGGCATCGGCGTGATTTCGGTCAATGAATTCTCGCGCAATGTCGGCAACGAAGTGAACCGCGAGATCCAGGCCATGCGGCAGGTAAACGGCGCGCGGCTGACCGGGCTGGTGCTCGACTTGCGCTCAAATCCGGGCGGTTCGCTAGACGAGGCGGTCGCCCTTTCGGACCTGTTCCTCACCACCGGCACGATCGTCTCGCAGCGTGGCCGGGTCGCCTCCGAGAACGAGTATTATCGAGCCGAATCGATGATCCGCGGCGATGGCGCGCGCGGGCTGCCGATGATTGTGCTGATCGACGCGGGCAGCGCTTCAGCCTCGGAAATTGTTGCCGGCGCCCTGCAGGACAACAAGCGGGCTGTCATCATGGGCGAGCGCAGCTTCGGCAAGGGCAGCGTCCAGCAGATGATCAACCTCGACCGGACCAGCGCGATCAAGATCACCACAGCGCGCTATTACACGCCGCTCGGCAAGTCGGTGCAGGAAGGCGGGATTGAGCCGGACATCAAGGTGCCGCAGCTGAGCGATCCCGACGCGCGCCGCCGTGCCGAGCGCTCGACCCGCGAAAGCGATCTGCGCGGCCATCTGATCAACGAGATTGCGCTCGACGAGAAGCAGATGGAAAGCGACAAGCAGGATGATCCTCGCTTCAAGGTAACCTCGGCCGAATTGCAGGCCAAGGGCATCAAGGATTTCCAGCTGCACTATGCCATCGAAACCTTGCGCCGCACGTCGCCGGCAGTCCAGGTTGCGCGGCGTCCCTGAAGTGAACCCGGCTGCGGACATGTCCGGCCGTTTGGCTCGCATACTGGCGCTGGGCACTCCGCTCGTGCTGCTGGGAGGAGCTTATATCTCGCAGTATGCTTTCGGCCTGATCCCTTGTGAGATGTGCTGGTGGCAGCGCTATGGGCATTTCGTCGCGCTGGCGATCGCGCTGGCAGCCTGGCTCAAGCCGGGTGCTGCCTGGCTGACTGGCATGGCGGGCCTTGCCATCGGTGCGGCGGGGCTGATCGGCCTTTTCCATGCCGGCGTGGAATATGGCTGGTGGCAGGGCCTTACCGCCTGTTCTGCCTCCGCCACGGCAGGCGGCGGCGACCCGCTGGAGGCCATCATGAACGCGCCGATGGTGCGCTGTGACGTCGCTCCATGGAGCCTGTTCGGCGTTTCGCTGGCGGGCTGGAACTTCCTGTTTTCCACCGCAGCCGCGCTGGCTATCGGGTTTCTGCTGGTGCGGAACAAGGAGGCCGCGGCATGAACAACGCCCGCCGCGAGGCCATGCTGCGGGTCGATCAGGCCGGCGAATATGGCGCGACGCGCATCTATGCCGGCCAGCTTGCCGTGATGGGTACGCGCGGCGAAGGCGCGGACGAGATTGCGGCAATGGCGGGGCAGGAAGCCGAGCACCTCAAGAAGTTCAACGCGCTAATTGCCGCGCGTGGCGTGCGCCCGACTGCGCTCCAGCCCATCTGGCATGTGGCAGGCTTCGCGCTGGGCGCGGCAACTGCTCTGATCGGACCCAAGGCCGCCATGGCCTGCACAGCGGCGATTGAGGAAGAGATCGAGCGGCACTATTCCGCCCAGCTGGACGAGCTGGGAACGAGCGACGACGAGCTCTCCGGCCTGATCGGCACATTCCGTGACGACGAGCGCTCGCACCGCCAAACCGCGCTGGCCTCCGGAGCTGAGCAGGCGCCGCTCTATCCCTTGCTTTCCGGTGCCATCCGTCTCGGCTGCCGCTTCGCCATCCGCTTGTCGGAAAAAGTATAGCGGCTTTGTTCCAGGTCAAAGCCGGCCGGGTCGCTTCACCTAGCATTCAGCCGTCCTGCCCCCTATATCCGCAGCAACCGCCTAAGGAATCCGCGACCATGATGCGCCAAATAATTGCCGGAATTGCCCTGATCCCTGCCACGCTGCTGCTGGCTGTTCCGGCTCAGGCGCAGAGCGCGGAAGAAAAGGTCAACCAGCTGATCATCTATGGCAACGATGACTGCCCGAAATCGACCGAGAACGAGATCACCGTCTGCGCCCGCAAGGATGAATCGGAACGTTACCGCATTCCCGATTCGCTGCGTGAAAGCAGCGCACCAGACAACCGCGCCTGGACCGACCGCGTGCTCGCCTATGAGACCGTGGGCGCGACGGGAACTTTGAGCTGTTCGGCTGTTGGCGGCGGCGGGTTCACTGGCTGCTTGGGCAAGTTCATCGATACTGCCTATGCAGAAAAGCGGGCCGACCCCAATATCCGCTTCAGCCAGCTGATCGCCGATGAGCGCGCCCGCCGCCTTGCGACAATCGATCAGGATGCAGCCGCTACGCAAGCGCGCGTCGAAGTGATCGAACGCGAATATGAGGCCAAGCAGCGGGCGCTGCAGGATCCGGAAGCCAATCTGCCGCCGGCTGGCAAATGAACGCTAATCCGCCAGCGTAATATCCGGAGCGTCTTCGCGCTTCATACCAATGACATTGTATCCGGCATCGACGTGGTGAATCTCGCCAGTCACACCGGATGCGAGGTCTGACAGCAGATAAAGCCCGGCCCCGCCAACATCCTCAATGGTGACATTGCGCCCCAGCGGCGCGTTGAATTCGTTCCATTTGAGGATCAGGTTGAAATCGCCGATGCCCGATGCGGCAAGCGTGCGGATCGGCCCGGCGGAAATCGCGTTGACCCGGATATTGTCGCGGCCAAGATCGGCGGCTAGATATTTGACGCTGGCCTCCAGCGCCGACTTGGCCACCCCCATGACATTGTAGTGCGGCACGACTTTCTCCGCGCCGTAATAGGTCAGCGTCAGGATCGAGCCGCCCCCGCTCCCGTCTGGGCGAATCGGCATCATCGGCGCGGCGCGCTGGGCCACTGCTGTCAGACTATAGACACTGACATTCATCGTGTTGAGGAAGTTCTCGAGACTGGTATCGCTGTAGCGGCCGCGCAGCTCGTTCTTGTCGGAGGCTCCGATTGCGTGCACCACGAAATCGAGCGTGGACCATCGCGCCGCAATGGCTGCGAACGCTTCATCCAGCGCCGCCATGTCAGCAACATCACAAGGCACCACGAAGTCGCAGTCCAATTCTGCCGCAAGCGGGCGTACCCGCTTTTCAATTGCGGCATTGGGATAAGTGAACGCCAGCTCCGCACCATGCTCGCGCAACGTCTTGGCAATCCCCCAGGCCAGCGACTTGTCATTCGCCAGGCCCATGATCAACCCGCGTTTACCCTGCATCAAACCGGTCATTGCGCCTCATTTCGTTTCCCTGCGGCCCTTCGGACCAGTTCCCATTCTCGACCGCATTTCAGCGCGTCCGATCAGGTCGCGTTCTTCCGGCGTTACGGCGAGCGCCGCATTGAGTTCTGCCCCGACCACCATCCCTAAGCCTACCAACCAGAAAAAGAAAAGGGCGATCATCACTCCAGCAAGGCTGCCGTAAGTCAGATCGTAAGTGAAAAACATGCGCAGCAAATTGGGCAGGGACACCGTGACGGCCAGCCACCAGACCGTGACCAGCAGCGCACCCGGCCATTTGGGATAAGCCTTGCCAACGTATTGCTGGGGTGTGAGCGAGATAAACAGCAGAAATATCGAAGCATAGAGCACGATCGCCGGTGCCAGCCGCGAAGTCGCCAACTGATCCGAGACAGCATTCATGCGCGGAAACCAGGCGGTGATAACTTCCTGCGCCGCGCTGATCGCTACCTGGGCAAACAGCGAAAACAGCAAAGTCACGACTGCGCCGAAAATGAGCGCGGAAGACAGCAGCCGCTGCCGCCAGAAGGCCTGGGTCGGCTCGGTGCCATAGGAGCGATGGAGAATGTCACGGATTGTCTCGATCAGGCTGGATACCGTCCACAGGCCGACCAGCCCGCCCGCCCACAGCAGCCAGCCGGACCGTGCCTCGATAACATCACGTCCGACCGGTTCGAGCGCGCTCGCGACCACCGGCGGCAGCGCCGTCAGGAAGGCATGCATCGAAGCCAGCCGCTGATCTTCCTCGCCGAGCAAAGTGAATACCGCAGTCATGGTCACGAAGAAGGGAAACAGCGACAGGATCGCCATATAGGCAAGGTTTCCGGCATGGATAAAGCCGTCGTGATAGGCGCCGAGCCAAACGCGGCGCAAAATCGCGAGAGCGCGACGCTTGCCGACCAAGGCATTCTCGATGCGCAGCTTCACATGCCCATGCCATTTGCGCGCCGCACGCCGGCGGCCTTCGGGCGTCAGATCAGGATGCGTGCCGGGTTCACCGACCGGGCGTTCCTCAACCATGACCAGGCCTTTCGCGATCAGACGCCAAGGCGGGCGCGCAAGGGGCGTTCATCGCGCCAGCCATCAAGCCTGCGGGCAAGGTCCTCATCGCCTTCCGGCAACATGATTTCCAGACTGACCAGCTGGTCTCCCCGGCTGCCGTCCTTGCGGGTAAAGCCCTTACCCTTGAGGCGCAGCACTTTGCCTGAGCTGCTGGCCGGGGCAATAGTGAGCATTACCGCGCCTTCGACAGTCGGCACCTTGACCTTGGCACCGTTCACCGCCTCGTCGAGCGAGACAGGCAGTTCGAGCCGGATATTGTCGCCATCCCGGCGGAAAAAGGGGTGCGACTGGATGTGAATGGTGACCAGAGCATCACCGTTGCCGCCTGGCCCCGCCGTGCCCTTACCGGCGAGCCGCATCTGGGTGCCGCTTTCGAGGCCAGCGGGCAGTTTGAGGTCCAGAGTCTTGCCATCGGACAGGGTAATCCGCTGGGCTGCGCCGGTGGCGGCATCAACGAATGACACGTCCAGCCGGTATTGCACATTGCCGCCGCGCGGCGGCGCCCTGCCGGCTGCACGTCCGCCGCCCCCGCCGAACATCCCGCCGAATATATCGCCAAGGTCGATGGTCTCGGCACCGCCGAAACCCCCGCCGCCGAACCCGCGCCCTGCTCCCGGGCCACCGCCGCCATAACCGAACGGCATCGCTGGGTTGCCCTCGGCGTCGATCTCGCCGCGATCAAACTGGGCGCGCTTCTCCTTGTCAGACAGGATGTCATAGGCGCGACTAACCTCACCGAATCGGTCTGCCGCGCGCGCGTTGTCCTGGTTGGTATCGGGATGCAGTTCCTTGGCGAGCTTGCGATAAGCGGACTTAATGTCCTTTTCGCTCGCGCCGCGGGCCACTCCGAGAATGCTGTAAGGGTCTGCTGCCATGCCCATGATCTAGGTTTGCTTGCGCCCGACGGCAAGGCACGCTTTTCACGAAGCCGTTCCGGGCCTATGCGCATGGACGAATGACTTACTCCGACGACACTTCTCGCGATGCCATCCCCGGTGGCGATCCCATAGCCCTGTTCGCTGCCTGGTTCGCCGAAGCGCGCGCTTCCGAGCCGAACGACGCCAATGCCATGGCGTTGGCCACCGCCACGCCCGGGGGGGCGCCGTCGCTCCGTATGGTGCTGCTGAAAGGCCACGGGAACGAAGGATTTACATTCTATACCAATGCCCGCAGCCGCAAAGGGGGCGAGATTGCCGCCAACCCCCACGCAGCGTTGCTGTTTCACTGGAAGTCACTGCGCCGCCAGATCCGCATCGAAGGTGCATTGACTGAAGTCTCCGCTGCGACGGCAGACGCTTATTTTGCCAGTCGCAGCCGCGATTCGCAGCTGGGGGCAGTGGCCTCCGACCAGTCGGCCCCCCTCTCCTCGCGCTCAGAGCTGATTGCACGCCATGCCGCGGCCGATGCACAGTTCGGGGGTGGCGACGTTATCCGCCCGCCGCATTGGACCGGTTTCCTGCTCGTTCCCGCCGCGATCGAATTCTGGATCGATCGCCCGCACCGGCTGCACGAACGCCGCCGTTTCGTTCGCGAAGGCAGCGGTTGGGCATCGGGACTGCTATTCCCATGAGCGCCCACACCTCATCCGCCGTGCTCAATCGCAGCGCGGCGATGGCCAGCATCGCGGTGGCTTTCCTGCTGGTCGGGCTCAAGGGTTGGGCGGCCTGGTCAACCGGTTCGACCGCGATGCTTGGCAGCCTTGCCGACACGGCGCTTGATCTTGTCGCCAGCATCGCAACGCTGATCGGAGTCTGGGTTGCCGCCCAGCCTGACGATGCCAATCACCGGTTCGGCCATGGCAAGGCTGAAGCACTCGCGGCAATGTTCCAGGTCGTGCTGATCTCGATTTCGGCATTGGGCCTGGCCTCGCAGGCGATCAAGGCCATGACCGGCGGCGCACGGGTTGCAGGGGCAAGCGAAGGCATTGCCGTCTCGGTGGTCGCCATGGCAGCAACACTTGGCCTGCTGGCCTGGCAGCGCCACGTCATCGCCCGCACCGGCAGCCTCGCGATTGCCACCGATCATGTCCACTACCAGTCAGACCTGCTGCTAAACCTCGCCGTCATCGCGGCGCTGGCGCTTGACCGGTTTGCCGGGATTGCCGGCGCGGACCCCGCCTTTGGCTTGCTCATCGCTTTGTGGCTGGGCTGGGGCGCATGGAAGGCATCGAGCCGGGCCATCGAACAATTGATGGACCGCGAATGGCCCGAAGACAAGAAAGCGCTGTTTGTCGAAGTGCTTGGCCGCCATCCCGAGCTGCGCGGGGTTCATGACCTGCGCACGCGCACTGCTGGCAACCGCGATTTCGTCCAGTTTCACGTCTGGGTCGCGCCGGAAATGACCGTGCGCGCGGCGCACCAGGTGATGGACGAGATCGAAGCCAAACTTCTGGCCGAATTTCCCGATGTCGAGATCTTGATCCACCCGGACCCTGATGGCCTGATCGATGAAACCGGCATGGCGGCACACGATGTGTTGCCGCATGAGGTCAATGCGTCATCCGCGCGGGAATAGCGCCACAATTTCTGCCAAATGGCTTCGCAGCGTGGCGCCCTGATCCTCATTGCTCTTGCCCAGCCGCACCAGCGTCAGCTTCTGGCTTGGTGATACAATGACATATTGTCCCAAATGGCCAGTCGCGGCGAACAGGCTGGGAGGTCCGCGCGGAAACAGCGCCTCTCGCCCATCGCTCCGCGGCCGGTTGAGGCGGAGCTGCGCGCCATAGCCCGGATCGCGCGGGCTCGGCGCGGTCATGAATTCAATCCAGCTGCGCGGCACGACTTGCGCACCCCTGACCGACCCGACGTTGCGCAGGAATTCGCCCAGTTTTGCCCAATCGCGCGCGTTGGCATGGACCATGCTGGAGCCGATGAAGGTGCCGGCGGCATCGAATTCCGCCACTGCCGATCGCATGCCCAGCGGCTCGAACAGGCGGGTATGCAGATAATCCGACACTGCCTGGCGGCGCGCCGCCGGTTCACGCTGGGCGGTCAGCGCATGCGCCGCCGCATCGGCAAGGATGACCGTAGTCGCCGAGGAATATTCGAACTTTCGGCCTGGTTCGGCTTCCAGCGGCTGCGCCTCAGCATAGGCCGCCATATCCCCCCGGCCATCAAGAAACAGCATTCGCACTTCATCGGACATGTAAGGCGGCTCTGCGGATTCGCTGTGCCGCAGCCCCGATCGCATCTGCAACAGCTGCCGCACGGTAATCTCGCCGCGCGGATCACCGGGCCGTTGCCACAATGGGATCGGCGCGCTCTCATCAAGCTGCATGCGGCCATCGGAGATCAGCATGCCAATAATGACGCCGGTGATTGTCTTGGTCATCGACCAGCCGATGAACCGGGTGTCCCGGCGATATCCCGGGCCGTATCGTTCAGCGACAATCCGCCCGCCCCGCATGACCAGCAGCGCATAGGTCTCGCCCGCATCGGGATCAGTGAACAGGGAATCAATCCGGCGTGCTACCGCCTCGCGCGGCGCACCGGGGCTTTCGGAGACAACCGCAAGAGCTTCCTTGCCGAGCGGCGGCACGGGTGCTGGCGAATCGCTGGCGCAGCCCATCAGGGCTGGCAGAGCAAGCGATAGCGCAATAAGAGGCCTCAGGCAGCGCATCATGGCTGCCATTCATGGTCAAGCCGGGGGAATATGGCAACCGCCAAGCCGCAACCACTTCCGCCGCGTCCGAAGGCCGTCCGCAGACGGCGCTGGCGCATGCCGCTCGTGCTGGCGCTGCTGACGCTGTCCGCGCTCATTGCGTGGTTTTGGGTGCCGATCTTGGGCTATGCCAATGCCGGTGCCGCCTACGGGTCACGGGTGACCTGTTCGTGCCGGTATCTGAGCGGGCGCAGCCTTGAGGATTGCCGCAAGGATTTCATGCCGCGCATGGAATTCATCACCCTGAGCGAAGATGCTAAGGCCAAGGCCATAACCGCGCGCTTTCCTCTGCTGGCCAGCCACACCGCCCGGATTGTGCCTGGCGCGGGCTGCGTGCTTGATCGCTGGGAAGACTAGGCCGCCTCGGTCGCCTCGATCCAGCCGCCGCCGATAACCCGCTCTCCGGCATAAATCACCGCTGCCTGCCCCGGCGCGACGCCGAATTCGGGTGTCAGGAAGCGGATGCGGCTGGCCGCGCCTTCGCCAAACGGACCCTCAAGCGTCACGGAAACCGGCTTGGCGAGCGAGCGCACTTTAGCCATCAGCGCTGCGTCTTCGGGCATTGGCCCGATGCGATTGGTCTCGCTCAGGCTTGCCGCTCCGACTGCGAGCAGGTGCCTCGGCCCGGCAAGCACGCGGCGGCTGGCAGCATCAAGCCCGATAACATAGAGCGGCTCGGCTTGCCCGCCCACTTCAAGCCCGCGCCGCTGGCCAACAGTGAACCCGGTGACGCCGCGATGCATTCCCAGCACTGCGCCGCTCTGCGCATGGACGATTTCGCCGGGGGCATCGGCCTCAGGGCGCAACTTGCGCACCAGCCCGGCATAATCGCCATCGGGCACAAAGCAAATGTCCTGGCTGTCAGGCTTTGCCGCCACGCGCAGACCCGCCGCTTCAGCCAGCTGTCGCACCGCCGGTTTGGCGAGGCCGCCGAGTGGAAAGCGCAAGAACTCAAGTTGCGCCTGGGTGGTGCCGAACAGGAAATAGCTCTGGTCGCGCGCCGGATCGACCGCACGGTGCAGCTCGGGACCAGCGGGACCTGCCACGCGGCGCACATAATGCCCCGTCGCCAGGCAATCCGCACCCAGTTCGCGCGCCATCGCGAAGAGATCGGTGAACTTGGGCCCCATGTTGCAGCGGATGCAGGGGATCGGGGTGCGCCCGGCAAGATATTCATCGGCGAAGCGATCGACCACGTCCTCGCGGAAGCGGCTTTCGTGATCGAACACATAGTGGGCAATGCCGAGCCGGTCTGCCACAGCGCGGGCATCGCGGATATCATCGCCAGCGCAGCACGCGCCCTTGCGCGAGCTGGTCGTGCCAGTGTCATACAGTTGCAGGGTGACCCCGATCACCTCGGCGCCGCTCGCCGCCGCCAGCGCCGCCGCCGCCGAACTGTCGACTCCTCCCGACATGGCAACCACGATGCGCCGCCCCGCCAACGGCCCATCCAACTGGAAAAGGGCGGCGGGATCGATGTCCGATGGCAAGGGTGCGTCAACCGTCATACCCGGCCCCATACACGCGCCCCGCCGGTTTGGGTATGGGCCGCACGCGGACTGCGAATTCGGTTAACCAACATGATCAGGAGGTAAAGGCTGCCTTTACTTCGTTTGAACCTTCACCGGCCTATAAGCTGGGCCATGGACCTTGGATTTGATCTGAATGAACTGCACCGCAACGCTTCCCGCAAGGCATTCGCTGGCGATTGCCTGCTTGCGCCCAAATGGCACGAACTCATGCCGCGCCTTTTCGCCGGCTGGTCTGCGCGCCGCGAAATGATGCGCTCTTGCACGCACGAATCGCTTCGCCGGGGCAACTTTGACGCTGCCTCCGCGCAGGTTCTGGCCAAAATCGTACATGACTCACGCGCCGTTAACCAGGCTGCTTCAGGTAATCGCAAACCTGATGAGGGCATATGCGTTCGCCTGGCCGGGAATTTTCAGTCCGGCGATCGAGGGTAACGATGATCGAGAACCAAAAGATCAAGCCGGCAATGGTGATAGGCCCGCTCGGCGAGCCGCTCACGGTCGATTCGCTACCAGCGCCCGGCACGACCCGGTGGGTGGTGCGCCGCAAGGCCGAAGTCGTGGCTGCGGTCAACGGCGGCTTGCTGAGCATCGACGAAGTGTGCGAGCGCTATGGCCTGACGCTGGAGGAATTCGCTTCCTGGCAGCGTGCGGTTGATCGCTCCGGAATGCAGGGACTGCGCGTCACTCGCATCCAGCACTACCGCGACCTTTATGAGCGCCAGCTGAAATACTGACACAACAGACCGTGTTCGGCGCCTTGGCCGGTCGCTGAACCGTGCCTGACGCGAATTGTCTCAGACTGTCGCGGAGCGGGCCGAAATCCATGTCTCGCATTGCCAGCTACCGCCACCGAGTCTATGGACTGGGGAAGGTTGGCCCGAGTGCTACCCCGTTGCCCCGCATCGCGCGGACCGCGCGGGGTATTTCACTGGATTAGCTCGGAAAATCATACGCGCGAGGTCCGCGTTTAGGCGGAAGCTGTCATGAACTACGATGCCAGGATCGACACCGCCGGAGCCGAACCCGAAACATCGGGCTTCGAAACGCTGCATGAAACGAGCGAGCAGGAAGCCGTCTCGCGCCGCCGGATGTGGATCATCGGCGCCGTCGCCTTGCTCGTGATTGTAGGGGTCTGGTTCATGACCCATCGGGGCAGCGCCGATTCTGGCGCTGCCGACAAGGCCTCTCAGGCGCCACTGGTTTCGGTCGTGGTTCCGGCCAAAGTCACTGTCGCCAGCCAGATTACTACCAACGGCAGCCTGGCGGCCCGGCGCGAACTGCCGGTTGGCGTCGCCGGTGAAGGCGGCCAGATCGAACGCGTGCTCGTCGAGCCGGGCGACTGGGTCCGCGCGGGCCAGGTCCTCGCGATTGTCGACCGCTCGGTGCAAGTGCAGCAGCAGGCCAGCAGCGCAGCGCAGATCCAGGTCGCCCAAGCCGATGCGCGCCTCGCCCAGTCCAATCTTGACCGCGCGCTCAAGCTGGTCGCGCGCGGTTTCATTTCCAAGGCCGATGTCGAACGGCTGACTGCCCTGCGCGATGCCGCTGCGGCCCGCGTCCGCGTCGCCGGAGCGCAGTTGGGCGAACTGCAAGCGCGCACCCAGCGGCTAAACATCGTTGCGCCGGCCGCCGGGCTCGTACTGGAACGCAAGGTCGAGCCCGGCCAGGTCGTCTCGAGCGGCAGCGGCGTGCTGTTCCGCATTGCCCAAGGCGGCGAAATGGAATTGAAGGCCCAGGTTGGTGAGGTCGATTTCGCCAAGCTTGGCATGGGCGCCAACGCCCAGGTCACGCCGACCGGTTCGGACAAGAGCTTCACCGGTCAGGTCTGGCAGCTTTCTCCGGTTATTGATCCGCAAAGCCGCCAGGGCACAGCGCGCATCTCGCTGGCCTATGCGCCCGAGCTGCGACCCGGCGGCTTTGCCAGCGCGACATTGTTTGGCGGCGCGGTGGTGGCACCCAAACTGCCCGATTCGGCGATCCTTTCGGACAACAAGGGCAGCTACGTCTATGTCGTCGACAAGGACAACAAGGCGCGCCGCCGCGACGTCAAGACCGGCGTGGTCACTGATTCGGGCATCGCCATCACCTCCGGGCTGGAGGGGAACGAGCGGGTCGTGGTGCGTTCCGGCGGTTTCCTGTCGCAGGGCGAATCGGTGAATCCCAAGCTGGTCCGGCAGTGAGCCGGGCGTCAACAGCCATGCGTGCGCGGAGCTGAGCCGTGGATTTCCGCAATATTTCGGCATGGTCGATTCGCAATCCGGTTGTGCCGATCATCCTGTTCATCGGGCTGGTGTTGATGGGCGTTGTCTCCTTCACGCAGATGAAGGTTCAGGACATGCCCGATGTCGAATTCCCGGCAGTATCCGTCACCATTTCCCAGCCCGGCGCGGCGCCCACCGAGATTGAAACCCAGATCACGCAGCGCGTCGAAGCGGCGGTGCGCACGATCAGTGGGGTCGATTCGATCAGCTCGTCCGCGAGGGAAGGCGTAAGCCAGACTTTCGTAATGTTCCTCATCGGCACCGACATCAATTCGGCGGTCAACGAAGTGAAGAATGCCGTCGATCAGGCGCGCGGTGAGCTGCCGGAAGGCATTCTTGAGCCGCGGGTCAACAAGATCGAAGGCCAGGGCAGCGAAATCGCCGCATGGGCATTGACAGCCAACGACATGACTGTCGAACAGCTCTCCTGGTTTGCCGACGATACCGTCGCGAAGCGGCTGCTGTCGATCGAAGGCATGGCTGCCGTCCAGCGCGGCGGCGGCGTGAGCCGCGAGATACGGGTTACGCTCGATCCGGCGCGGATGCAGTCGCTCGGGCTTTCGGCGGCCCAGGTCAACCTGGCGCTGCGCCAGCTCAACGTCAACGCAGCAGGCGGCAAGGCCGAGATAGCGGGATCACGCCAGTCGGTCCGCGTGCTGGGCAACACCACTTCGGCCTACGAGCTGTCGCAACAGGATATTTCCATCGGCGGCGGACGAACGGTCAAGCTTTCCGACTTTGCCAATGTGTCGGACAGTTTTGCCGAAGTGACATCGGCGGCAAAGCTGCGCGGCAAGCCGGTGGTGATCATCGATATCAAGCGCGCGCGCGGCGCGTCCGACGTCTCGGTCTACGACGAAACCGTGGTCCAGCTGGCCAAGCTCGAGAAAGAGCACCCCGGGCTGCGCTTCACCCGGCTCTATTCATCCGTGGACTACACAAAGGCGCAATACGAAAGCTCCATGGCAGCGATGGTCGAAGGGGCGATCCTGGCCGTCATCGTGGTTTTCTTCTTCTTGCGTGACTGGCGCGCGACAATCATTTCGGCCATCGCCATCCCGCTGTCCGCCATCCCCACATTCTGGTTCCTGCACGCATGGTTCGGCTTCACGCTCAATTCAATTTCGATGCTGGCGCTGGGGTTGGTGGCGGGCGTGCTGGTCGACGATGCGATTGTCGAAATCGAGAACATTGTGCGCCACATGCGCATGGGCAAAAGCGCCTACCAGGCAGCTATCGACGCGGCGGATGAAATCGGCCTGGCAGTGGTCGCGACGACATTCTCGATCGTGGCGGTGTTCTTGCCGGTGGGACTTATGGGCGGCATTCCAGGCCAGTTCTTCAAAAGCTTCGGGCTGACCGTGGTGACTGCGGTGCTGCTCAGCTTAGCCGTAGCGCGCACCATCACGCCGATGCTGGCAGCCTATTTCCTCAAGTCGCATGGCCATGCCGAACATGCCTCCGGGCCCTGGATGGACCGCTATATGGCTATCCTAGCCTGGACTCTCGATAACAGCGGCGTCGCGGCCTACAAGCAGCGTTTGCAAGCCATCGGCCGCCAGGTCGGACTGGCGCAGCGGCTTGCTGCGAGGCTGCGCGATCACCGGTTGTGGATGGTCGGCGTGGGCGCTGCCGCGCTCGCGTTCACCGGGGTTTTGCTGGCAGTTCTGCCCAAGCAGTTCTTCCCGTCGGTGAACAGCGACTTCTCGATGATCAACATCGCGATGGTTCCGGGCACTACGATTGCCCAGACAATGGCCGTCGCCGATCAGGTATCGGATCTGGCGTCAAAAGAACCCAACGTGGCCTCCGCATTTTCCAGCGTGCAGGAAGGCAGCGGGCGAATCTTCATCAACCTGAAGCGCGACCGCGACAAGAGCAGCCAGGAATTCGAGCGCGACCTGACGCAGAGATTCCGCGATATTCCCGATGCGCGCATCTCGTTCCTCGACTTCAATTCGATGGGCGGCGGCGGCGGCGGTTCGGGGCGGCCGATCTCGATCATGCTGTCCGGCGCGGACCTGCGCCTGCTTGAAGAGACCGCAGCGACCCTCGTCGAACAGATGAAAGGCGTTGAAGGGGTTGTTTCTCCACGCGTCAGCGCCGACTTGCGGCGGCCGGAAGTCATCGTGCGGCCCCGCATGGACCTCGCCTCCAGTCTGGGCGTGACGACCGCTGCACTCAGCCAGACCATCCGCATCGCCACGATCGGTGACATCGACCAGAACGCCGCCAAATTCTCGCTGGTGGACCGTCAGGTACCGATCCGGGTGCGCCTTTCCGAAGATTCGCGCCGCAGCCTGGCCACCATTCAGAATTTGCCGGTGCAGACCAGTTCCGGCGGTTCGGTGCCGCTGGCGAGCGTCGCCGATATCACATTCGGCACTGGGCCGGTCAGCGTGCAACGCTATAATCAGAGCCGCCGGGTGTTCGTCGGGGCGGATATTGGCCCGGGTGCAGTCAAAGGAAACGTGACGACGGCGGTAAACAATCTGCCGATCATGAAGAACCTGCCCTCCGGGGTCTCCAATGCACCGTTCGGCGAAGCACGCTGGCAGGGCGAAATGTTCACCAGCTTCAGCCAGGCTGCGGCGCGAATCTTCGGAAAGGCGCA